>JAGPCC010000208.1 GCA_018058245.1 Verrucomicrobiales bacterium | reverse complement strand
GTTTCTCGGATCTCCCCCGAGGCACCGGTGCCGGTTGTGGAGGTGCAGAGCGAGTCCCGCTACCCAGGAGGGGCCGCCAATGTCGCGCGGAACATTACACCGTTTGCCCCCGGGGTGGAGTTGTCGGGTCTCTACGGAACGGACCCGAATGGAACGATGCTCGAGGCGACGCTCGCAGAAAATGGGATTGGGATGAAACTCTGCCTGCGCCGTGAGGAGTACCAGACTATCACAAAAACTCGCGTGGTGGCCCGCCACCAGCAGGTCGTGAGAATCGATCGGGAAAAACGGCGGAGCCTTTCGCCGGAGTTGGCGGTCGATTTGATCGCCCGCATCCGTGAGGTGCTGCCCCGTATCGACGGAATCATCATTGAGGACTATGGCAAGGGGCTCATCAGTGCCGATTTTGTTGCTGGGCTGCTCGAAGCGGCGGCGGAGAGAAATCTCGTCGTCACGGTGGATCCGAAGCCGGGAAATCCGATCCACTGGCAGGGCGTGACCACGGTAAAACCGAATCGGTCCGAGGCCTTTGCCTGTGCGGGGATCGAAGATGTCCATCGCGATGCCGGGATCGATCCTCTGCGCGACGAACCGCTGTTAGCAGCAGGGCGACTACTGCTTGAGAAATGGGATTGCGCCGTCGTGCTATTGACCTTGGGGGAGCAGGGAATGTTGGTCTTTTCCGATGCGCCGGTGCCGACCCACATTCCGGCGAAAGCGCGCGAGGTGTTCGACGTCTCTGGGGCGGGGGACACCGTGATCGGGGTATACACTCTGGGGCTCTGCGCGGGGCTTTCCCCGGCTATCGCGGCTCGCATATCGAATCTCGCCAGCAGCATCGTGGTAGGAAAGCTGGGAACAGCCCCAATTGAGCGGGAGGAGCTATTCGATGCGATTGTGCGAGATTTTCCAGAAGGAGTTCCGCTCTGAATCGTTCTGACTTACGAACGCCTCTTTCTCATGTCAGACTCCGACCAAATTATTCAGGATACCATCGTTGATCACCTCGCTACGGTGGTTCGTTTTCAAGAGCAATGTGCCGGAGTGATTTCGGCGATGGCGGCTAGGACGGTGGAATGTCTTCGCTCTGGCGGAAAGATCTGTTTTTTTGGAAACGGCGGCAGCGCGGCTGATTCACAACATTTTGCGACGGAATTCGTGGTGCGTTTCACCAGAAACCGGAAGGGCCTGCCCTCGCTCGCCTTTACGACGGATACCTCGATTCTGACGGCTTGTGCGAATGACTTTGGATTTGAGGCGGTCTTTTCCCGTCAGGTAGAAGCTCTCTGTGATGAAAAGGACATCGTCGTGGGGATCTCTACCTCGGGCAACAGTGCCAACGTGGTGCATGCCCTCGCCCTCGCAAAAGGCAGCGGAATCACGACCTTCGCGTTCACCGGGCAGCATGGCGGGGCTTGTGGAGAGCACGCCGACTTTCTCCTCTCAGTGCCGTCGCCAGTGACGGCGCGGGTGCAGGAATGTCACCTCATCGCCGGTCACCTGCTCTGTGATCTCGCCGAGTTGGCTTTTGCCGATGTCCCCTCGACTATTTTCGGGAACTGAGCGCCTTTTCGACCGGCGACAAGATGCGTTCGAGCTCCATGAGCGTTTTCTCCGTTCCCTCGATCACTCTTAGCTGAGGTTCGTAGCGTTCGCGGTGCTCACGGCAGACGTTCCGAAGGGGTTCAAAAAGCCCGACGAAATCGTGGTAAAAATCGGCGGTCCCTTCGGCAAACGCTTTGCGTTGCTTTTGGGAGAGGATCGCACGGTGTTTCTCCAGCACGTCGGTGTAGAACTCCCGCGCTTTTTTTACGGATTGTGCGCCAACAAAGGCCCCGAGGGCAAGCAGGAGCGAGGCACCGGCAAAGACGATCGCATTCCAAGGTCTCATCTCCAGCATGGTGAGGATGACCCCGCCCAGAGCCGTGAGAATCGCGGAAAAGATGAACCCCCAGATCACGCGGCTGCGACGGGCGAAGAGCCCGCCGAGTTGATCTCGCAAGTGCAGTTCCCGTAGCGCGGCCGCAGTCGCTTCCTCGACTTTTTCTTCGATACGGCGATGGGCTGCGGACCAGTTTGGGCTGCCGTCTTCCTCCCCGACACTAAGTTGAAGGTGAAAATGCTCCTCCATCTCTTCCGAGACACGTTCCCAGAGGTGCGCAACATCCTCCTCAACTGCCGAGGCACCGGCACCGATGCTGCGGCGGACCGCTTTCATCGTAGTGGCAAAAATGAGTCCTTCGATTTCCTCCGCACGCTTCCGCTTCGGGAGGAGGGCCGAGATGACACGGAATTCCGAGTTCAAGAGAGGTTCGGCTTGGATCCCGGCGGCCATGAAGCTCTGGTCGAATGCTTCGAAGAGGGGTTCGCACTTTTTCAAGGTGCGAATCTGCTGGGTGTGACAGGCGGGTTCGAGCTCGCTGAGCAGTTCCGTATCGGCCCGGATGATCTCGGAGGCAGCGCCGAGTTTTTCTTTGATTTCGCCCAAGACGTAACAGGCGGCGCGCCAAGCGTGGATCAGTTTGATGAGTCGTGGCTCGGACGATTCCACGATGCCGGAAATGTATCGCTCGAGAAGGTCGAGGCGAGTGTATCGAGAGCTGTCGTCGCTCGTGAGACCAGTGGACTTTGCATGAAACGCCTTTTTCGCAGAGATCGCGAAAGTCGGAAAATGCTGTCCGAAGCGATGGTGCGCCGTCTTTTGGAGATGTTCGAGGATCGCGGTGACCTCTTCCTCCGTCCGGAGATCGCACTGTTGAAGAACAAAAACGACCTTCTTTTTCCACTGATGGTGGATACGATCGAGAAAATCCCAAGTCGAGGCACCCCAAGGATTGGTCACGGAAAAAACAAAAAGGACAAGATCCGCCATGGGCAGGAACTGCTCGGTGATCTGCTGATGCCCCGACTCGATGGAGTTGGTCCCAGGAGTGTCGACGATGTTGAAGTCACGGAGAAACGTATTCGGACGGAAAATTTCCACGATATCCTGGGAAAATTCGAACTCGTGGGCTTCGGCTCCGTGTTTGAAAAAACCGATTCGATCCGTTGTCGGAATGACATCGGCATGGCAGAAGTCCTCTCCGAAGATCGCGTTGAGTAAGGTCGATTTGCCTGCATTGACTTCGCCCACGACCATAAAGAGGAAAGGATCCTCCAAATTGGCCATGAGGTTCTTCAAAAGAGCGATTCTCGACGGACTCACGCCGCTGCTCAGACCGAGTTCACTCAGGGAGTGAATTGCCTGACTCAATCTTTCGCGTGTCTGGAAATAGTTCTTTCCCAGTTGGTCTGTTGGATTATCTGACAAGGTAACTCAGGATCGGTTTTGGGCGAGGGGATAGGTACAATCGGAATGCTACGATCCCGTAGTCATATAACGCCCATCCTTCGCCCATATTGAAGCGATTTATTTCACTTTGCCAAATTAAATATGTGGCCGGAAGAAGTTCCGATTCCTCATTACCTCGGTACCAAGAAATGGTCGCAAGTGCGGCAACACCCCGCAAGGGCCGATTACTCGATCCGATACCGGACTCCCGAAAAGGAGTGGCAGAGATTTACCAAGAGAGTTATTTCGCTACGCCCTTGGCGAGAAGGGGACCGCTCAGCTTGGGGTTTTTGCGGTAGGTCTTCCGAAATTTCTTTCCCCAAGCGCCGTTTTCGTAAACCGGACGGTAGGTAATGACAACGGCCTCGTAGGTTTCGAATTCGCCACACTCGCTCCGTTCCGTCACGGTGATGTCTTCGCGGCACCATTCGATGTTCCCCAGCATCTCGGGTTCCGGGTTGAGCAGACCGTGTCTGAAAGAGAAATTCGGGAAAATTTTCGTAAACTTCACGTCTTTCCGGGGGTAGTGACACTTGAGTTCCGGTTTGATGTGCTGGTACTGCTCCGCGATTGCCGGGCTGACCAGGATCGAGATCAGAAGAGTGAGAATGAGGGAAAGTCGTGTCATGGCGTTCTGAGTGGTTCGCCCATACTCGGAAGAAACGCGCGGCTTTTCAAGCGGAAAGTCAAGGTGTTTACGTAAGGGGGTGGATTTCCTACCCTTTGGGCCGGATCTCGGGCAAATCGCCGCACCTCGTGTAGGAAAAATTTGTTTCGAGATTGCGATTTGCTCTGCCTCATGCAAGGGGTGACAAATTTTAGTTTTTAGATTCATGCCGCGAGACACTTCCATTAAAAAGATTCTCCTCATTGGTTCCGGTCCCATCGTCATTGGACAAGGATGTGAGTTCGATTATTCAGGCGTGCAGGCCTGCAAAGCACTCCGCGAAGAGGGATACTCCGTTATTTTGGTAAATTCGAACCCGGCGACCATCATGACCGATCCGGAGTTTGCGGATCGCACCTACATCGAACCCATCACGGCGGCAGTGATCGAAAAGATCATCGAGAAGGAGAAACCTGACGCCCTGCTGCCTACTTTGGGTGGCCAAACGGCACTCAATACGGCAATGGAGTTGGTTCGCTCCGGATATCTCGAAAAGTCGGGAGTGCGCCTCATCGGTGCAAACGCAGAGGCGATTGAAAAAGGGGAGGATCGTCTGCTCTTTAAAGAGGCCATGCTGAAAATCGGCCTTGATATGCCGCATTCCGGAGTAGCCCATACCATGGAGGAGGGCCACCGCATCCGGGAAGAAATCGGGGCGTTTCCTCTCATTATCCGCCCGGCTTATACATTGGGCGGCACCGGTGGTGGGATCGCCTACAATATCGAAGAGTTCGAAACCATCGTCGCGCGAGGGTTGGACCTCTCCCCGGTGACGGAAGTGCTCGTAGAGGAATCACTCCTCGGCTGGAAGGAATATGAGATGGAGGTGATGCGCGACAAGGCGGACAACTGCGTCATCATCTGTTCGATTGAGAATTTTGACCCAATGGGAGTTCATACCGGTGACTCGATCACGGTGGCACCAGCCCAGACTCTGACCGACCGGGAGTACCAACTGATGCGGGATGCTTCGTTTGCGATCATTCGCGAAATCGGAGTGGAAACGGGCGGTTCGAACATTCAGTTTTCGGTGAATCCGGAAACCGGTCGTATGATCGTGATCGAGATGAATCCGCGGGTCAGTCGCAGCTCGGCGCTGGCCTCCAAAGCGACGGGATTCCCCATTGCAAAGATCGCCGCCAAACTCGCGGTGGGATATTCCCTCGATGAACTTCGGAACGACATCACCCGTGAAACACCAGCGTCCTTCGAGCCGACGATTGACTATGTCGTGACAAAGTTGCCCCGGTTCACCTTCGAGAAATTCCCCGGTGCGGATGAAACGCTGACGACGCAGATGAAATCCGTCGGGGAGGCTATGGCGATCGGAAGGACTTTCAAGGAAAGCCTCCAGAAAGCGTTGCGAAGCCTAGAGATCAAGCGCTTTGGGCTGATCGGTGATGGTGCCGACGTAGCGGTGGATGACGAGACTCTGACAACGAAACTCAGCGTGCCCAATGCCGAGCGGATTTTCTTCCTCGGGCAAGCCTTTGCCAAAGGGTGGAGCGTCGAAAAGGTCTTCGGATTGACAAAGATTGATCCCTGGTTCCTCCGCCAGCTCGAAGAGATCGTGCAAGTGAGCCAGCGTATTCCCGATCAGTCCAGCGAAGCTCTCTTTCGTGACATTCCCGCAGCGGAGCTGACCGAGGAAAAGAAGGCAGAAATCCTCAGCACGACGATGCGGAAATGGAAGCGCCTAGGGTTTTCCGACCGGCAGATCGCCCATTCCTTTGGTGTAAGTGAGGACTGCATCCGGCAGGGACGGATCAAATACGGGGTGACTCCCACCTATCGCCTCGTCGATACCTGCGCGGCGGAATTCGAGGCCTATACACCCTACTATTACAGCACCTACGGGATCGAAGATGAAGTCCGCGATGGCGACCGGAAAAAAGTCATCATCCTCGGAGGAGGGCCGAATCGGATCGGTCAGGGAATCGAATTCGATTATTGTTGTGTCCACGCGTCCTTTGCTCTCCGTGAGCTGGGGATCGAGACCATTATGGTGAACTCGAACCCGGAGACGGTCTCCACCGACTACGATACAAGTGATAAATTGTATTTTGAGCCGCTCACCCTTGAGGATGTTCTTAATATTTATGAGCGCGAGAATCGAGATGATCAGGTCCTTGGGGTGATCGTCCAGTTCGGCGGTCAGACTCCGCTCAATCTCGCCAAAGGACTGGAGGAAAACGGGGTGCGTATCATCGGAACGTCACCGAAGAGCATCGAGCTCGCAGAAGATCGGAAGTTATTTGCCAAACTGCTCGATGATCTCGGCTTGCTGCAAGCGGCGAGCGGAACCGCGACTTCGTTGGAGGAAGCTCTCGAGATCACCTCACGTATCGGATATCCCAGCCTCGTGCGTCCCAGCTTCGTGCTCGGAGGCCGCGCCATGCAGATCGTCTATAGTGACGCAGAACTCACGCAGTATATGCAGAATGCGGTCGAGGCGACTCCAGACCGACCCGTCTTGGTGGACCGATTTCTCGAAGATGCCACCGAAGTAGATGTGGACTGCATCAGTGACGGCGAGACCACCGTCATCGGGGCGATCATGGAGCACATCGAGGAAGCGGGGATTCACTCGGGTGACAGCGCTTGTGTGATCCCGTCGTTTTCCCTCAGTGAAGCAATGCAGGATCGGATTCGCGACGCTGCGACGAAGCTCGCGATCGCTCTCGAAGTCCGTGGTCTCATGAATATGCAGCTCGCGGTGAAAGGGGATGATCTCTACGTCATCGAGGTCAATCCTCGTGCCAGTCGCACCGCTCCTTTTGTAAGCAAAGCGATCGGTGTCCCCTTGCCGAAACTCGCTGCAAAAATCATGGTCGGCATGACGCTGAAGGAATTGGGATTCACTGAGGAGGTGATCCCCAGGCATCACAGTGTCAAGGAAGCGGTATTTCCCTTCAGCAAATTTAATGGCGTCGATATCATCCTCGGGCCAGAGATGAAGAGTACCGGCGAAGTCATGGGGATCGACTACGATCTAGGCCTCGCGTTTGCGAAGAGCCAGATGGCCGCTGGAGGGAGTCTGCCAACCAGTGGGAATGTTTTTCTGAGTGTAAAAGAGGCGGATCGGCCCAACATTGTGAAGCTGGCAAAAGGCTTCTTCGATCTGGGTTTCACGATTTTTGCAACGAGTGGGACGAGTCTGGAAATCAGTGCCGCAGGGATTCCGGTGAATGTCCTTCCCAAGCTCGCGAGCGGACAGAGGCCGAATGTCATTGACCTGATGAAAAACAAAGAGATGGCTCTCATCGTCAATACTCCTTCCGGAAAAAACCCTCGCGAAGATGAAGTGAAGATTCGCACCGCTTCGATGCAGTGCCGCATTCCCATCATGACAACCCTGCGGGGAGCCGATGCGGCGCTTCGCGCGATCAAGTCGCTGCAAACCAGTGATATCGAGGTGAGAGCGCTTCAGGACTATCACGTCTGAGCGTATCGAATGAAATTTTTTCCCGAAATCGAAATAGTACTTGGAAATCGATGAATTCCGGGTAAAATAATGTGTTCAAAAGAATACTCATGTTTTATCATCGCAACGATTCGGAGGACGTAGGACCAGGTGGTCAGGGAGATTCGTTTCCTTCACGAGGTTCTGATCGAATTCCCGATTCCCGATTCGAGGGGGAGCTGGTTCTTGAGGGACCAGAAGAGGACGGGGACGGCAATGTGGTCCAGTCGGGTTCCAGCACTTCTCCGGCTTCGGGTTTTTCTCCGGATCTGGGTTGGAAACACTACAACGGATACGAACGAGAGCTGATTCAGAGTGTTTGGGAGTTCGCGGAGATCATTCCGGGAAATGATGCGGCGCTCTGGCGGAAAGATGAATATGGAGACTGGATTTACCGTCTCGACTATGGTCGTCGGAACTCTGAATTCGGTTGGGAAATTTTCGATCCCGGGGTCGGGCGACATGCCCAAGGTGTCTACGCGATGCGCCCGATGCAGTGGCAGAGTTACATCCGGCAGTACGAAACGTTTTCCTGAAAAGAGAGCGTACGGCAACGATTTTGTTTTTCACCCCGGGAGCCGTGGCGGCAACGGGGGAGGAGTGCGCTTGGTTGACACTAGCGGAGGAGGTTTGCGTCTGACAGGCGGCAGCGGAGGGGGGAGTCGCCGCCCAGGCTGGATGATTCCCGAGAGAACGAGCGGATCGGCGCGGCTCAAGTGACGGACTCTTTCTCGTTGAACGTTGAGGGCACTTTCTTGTTCCAGGGTGCGGTTTACCAAGGGAAGTTTTTGTTTCAGATAAGCGAGTTCGGTCGCTTCCCGCAGCAGTCGCCTTCGACGAAAGACAATCCCGAAACCTCGGGAGAAAGCACTAAGGCTGCTGCGAGACCAGAGATTTGCCGTGTCGAGAGCTTGCTGGGCAAACAGAACCTCTTGATCGACCTCTTCCGAAAGTTGAATTCGGATCCACCGGTTTTCGTGAACGAGAGAGACAGCGACCAAGACAAGATGTTAATTCCCACACTTTCATCATAGATTCGCATCGTTCCTGACCGAAATGACATCATAATTCTTCCTCATAAGTCAACGTTAATTCGGCCGGGTTCGGGCCTTACTCTGGAGCCTTTGGCCATGCC
>JAGPCC010000207.1 GCA_018058245.1 Verrucomicrobiales bacterium | reverse complement strand
GAAGGCGATGAGAGGTGTTTCGCTCCTCCGCGGGAAGCGGAACTGTCGTTCTGCTCCAAAGAAAATATTCGGCGGATTTTTTTTCTTGCGATAGTCCTCTCGTTCGACTTCGGCTCGGTTGAAGAGGTCCTGCACTTTTCCATTGAGATAGAGCATGCTGGTCGTGTAGATGGGCTTTCCGGGTTCGGGGACTTCGTAGTAAGGCTCGGGATCGAAGGTACCAGCCTCAAGCGCGGCTCGGATTTCCTTCAGTTGGTGGCTCACTTGAGAGGGGGAGTCGCCCTGAAGACCATGGAGCACAGCGAGGGCTTCTTTGAATTGGAAGAGCCGGTCTTTCTGATTGGCGGTGAGTTCCTGCGCGAGTGGAATCTGGCTGAATGCCTGGATTTCGCCCTCGATGTAGTTCGTGAGTTCACTGGCGGGATTGTGCTCGGCATGCGCGATGATGATGGATTCGTAGCTCCAACGCAGAGGCATGAAGTGACAGATCCCCGGAACCTTGAGTCGGCTCGCTTCTTCTTTTTCATCGTCGGGCACGAACCATTGCCGGATGTTCTGGATGATGTCGAAGCTGCGGTTCATCTCATCATATTTGATGAGCGCTCCGCCGAGGATGATGTTCGGAATGAGGATGAGCGGGATGATGTTGATCGCGGTTTTCGGACTGCTCACGATGCTCGAAATAAAGAGGCCTGCGGCAATCCCGACAAAGGAGGTGAGGAACATCCAGAGTAGGTTGTGGAAGAACATATCCCGGATCCCGAGGATGGAATTTCCGATAAGCAGGTAGATGACGCACTGGATGAGTGCAAAAAAGCCGAGCGATATGTATTTCCCGATGATGTACCCGCCGATGCGGAATCCGTAATGGCGTTCCCGTTGGAGCAGATTGCGATCCCGGATAATCTCTTCGGCGGAGTTCGTCATACCGAGGAAGAGCGCGGTGACGAGTCCAAGAAAGAGATAAGTGGGGATATGAAACGCGTTCGCGAAATTGTATTCTCCGTCCTCGGAGTAGCGCATCACCATCGCGATGAGGAGGGCGAGGGCAGGAGCTTCGAGGAGGGTCGTCGCGAGATTCGCTCGATTCCTGAGCTTGCTCAGGAAGGCGCGTTTGAACTGATTCGAAAAGCGAACCCAATCATGTCGCAGTTTTCGGGGAGGAGCCTGCGGAGTTTTCTGAATCGCGGAAATTTGCGAGGAGTCCGACTCGATCTCGCGGAGATTAACCTCTTCGAGCAATCGATAGGTCTGAAAACGATCGGACCAGAAGGCGGAATTGAAACGGCGGGCCGGAATGAGATTCCCCCGTACGTCGCGTTCGAAGATGATGTCTCCGCCAAGATCTCGAAGGGGTGTCTCCAAGACATCAAAGATGAAGTCCGGAGTGAGATTAACGCTCCCGCTTTCGATGTCACAGGCCGGCACAGAGGCGGTGTAAATCCCTTCCTGTTTCCGTGCCTGATGGAAATACTCAAGGATCTGCGCCGGGGTTCCGAAGAAGGCCATTTTTCCGCCATTGTCCAGCAAGAGAGCCTTGTCAAACATGTGGAAAAGTCGGCTGCTCGGCTGATGAATGGAGACGAGGGTGATTTTGTTGTGGGTCAGTCCGCGGATCATTTCGAGGACGTGCTCGGAATCTTTCGAGGACAGCCCCGAGGTGGGCTCGTCAAAGAGATAGATGTCGGCGATGCCGATCATGTCCATGCCGGCGTTGAGTCGTCGGCGCTGGCCGCCACTGAGACTCTTCGTTTGCTGGTCCCCGGCGAGGCGGTGGCGGATTTCATTGAGCCCGAGTTCAATCAGTTTGGAATCGACGCGACGGCGACGCTCGTTGACCGGGAAATGCGGTGCTCGGATCGCGGCAGCGGTATCGAGGTTTTCCTCCACCGTGAGGAGCGGGTCAAAAGTCTCGTCCTGAGGGATGATCGCGATGTAGGACTTCAGATTATCATGTTCCGTGTATAGATCGACTCCGTTGAGATCGATGCGACCGGAGCGTGGCTTGAGTTGTCCACCGAGCGCTTTGAGGAGGGTGCTTTTCCCGCATCCGCTGGGACCCATCACACAGACCATTTCGCCACGCTGAATGGAGAAGTTAATGCCGTCGAGAGAAGGAATCTTCCGGTCGTAGGAGTGGGCCACGTCGCGCACCCTCAGAGTACTGATGACGTTGCGTTCCTCTTCGATGATGCCTTCTGAAAAGTGGCAACGCAGGTACTGATCGCTCCCCAGAGAGATGACACTTCCGTCCTTGAGTGGGGCTTGCCCACGGACGATTTCGCCTTCGACCGCAACGGCGCGCTCGGATTCGAGGATCTCCAGATGTCCGGTCTTTGTGCTGTTGTCGCACCGGATGCGGAGAAGAATTTTCCCCGCTGTCCCAGGAGAGAGCAGGATGTCCCCGGGAGAGAGTTGATTCGGGTCATTCGAGACGAGATAAACAGTCCGATTCGGTGGAAGACTGAAACGACCACCGAGCTCGCGCGCTTTCCTCCGAAGATCATCGAAAGAAATCTCCGTGTGATCGGGAAAATCGAGGCGCTCCCGCGAAGTTACTTCGAACTTGTCGCCTTTCTCCAGAGTCCGTGTCCCGATCACGGCAGCGGTGGGGTTGAGCACTTCGACCTGGATTTTTAACCCGAAGGAGATCCGCAGATAGCTCTGTTTGGTGCGCACCTTTTCGATGAAGTGATTCCCGTTATTATCCTGCGCAAGGTAGAGCTGGACCGAAGAGAGGTTCTTCTTTGTGTTAAAGTAGAAAATGAGATCTTCAAATGCGAGGACTTCTTCTCCGATGATGAGGCGCTGCCCTTCATAGACGCGACAGAATTCCCCGGCGTTTACTTGCCTCCCCCGTGCCAGAATCGGTCCCGGTCCGAGGTTTTTGATGAGGAGGAGGCTTTGAAAGCGGAATCCAACGACAGAGTGCTCGTCATCACTCGTTGCGATGGTGATATCCCCTAGTTCTCCCGTCGAGAGCACGAGCGATTCGAGCCGGTGGCTGTCGCTGCCTCCACGGGAGTCGGTGCTAAGAGACTCGGATTTGCTCAACTGCGATAGTTCGCTCGTGTTGAGCTGATAGACGATATTGATTGCTTCGGAGGCGACCCCGAGCGTTGTCATGAACTGGTAGAAGGTGATGAGATTCTCTTTTGGCAAGCCGGCCCGGCTGATGAGCACGTAGAGTTGGACGCCGAGGAGAACTTTGTCCTCAAATGGCAGTTTTCCGGAAAGATCAGATGCGATCGCTTCGAGATCCTGTCGCCGACGAAGAGAGCGGATAAAGAGCTGTTTCAGCTCTGCGTAGACGGTTTCGGGGAAATCGTAGCGCAGGAACCCGAGGATAGAGTCGATCTCCGCTTCCACAACGCGACCGTCGAGTTTGGTGAATCCAGCAAACACCTCAATGAGCATGGGGAGCATCGACTCCTCGGTTCTAGGCAGTTCGCTTTTGAAAATGGTGCGGTGCAGTCGGTCCCACAGCCGACTGCGAGTCCGAGTCAACCCGGATTCGGAGCGGTTCTTCTTCCCGCTCGATCCCATTTCATTAATCGGATCGCGGAGAGTGGAGGAGGGTTGAGACATAACAGGCAGAAAGAAGTACGCCGGAACCTATACTACCGGAGGTCTCTTGAAAACCGGTGATCTTCTCGGCTACCAAGTCCGTAAGAAAGATTCGAGTTCTGTAAATTTTACTTTTATTTATAATAATTATGGGTATTATATTAGGAATTGCTGTTTTGACTTAACTTTCATGGATCCATTTTTACACCCTGATGTCCCGGCCCCCGCAAAAGTGCTCAGTTTGATCCGCCTTCATCACGGAGTTGATCTTTCTACGGTCGCAGAGATTCCGCACTCCCCTGAAATGTCGAATCAGCGGCTTCCGAAGGTATGGGCAAGTGGCGCACGGCTCAACCATCTCCATGCCCGGCGTCGCCGCATCGCATTGGAGGACATCCCAGAGAGTGCATTCCCAGTAGTGCTGGAGCTGGCGAGCGGGACGAATTTCGTCATTTTGAAGGAAAAAATCGAGGAGGAGGGGGTGGACGCCTTTCTCGTGCAGTTCCCCGACTCTCGCGAATCAACGGTCCGAGCCGAGCGCATCCGCGAACTCTACGATGGAGTCTGCGTATTCCTGAGTCCCAAGTATTCCCCACAGAGTGGCGGTACAAATGGCGGCCTATGGCGGCGGATCGTATCTCACTTTTCCGCTAAATCCTCCCGGACCGGAGTGAGAGCCTCTTTACTAGCAAATCTTTTTGTACTGGCGATGGCTCTGTCCTTGGTAGTGTCTCATCGACTGGCATTTTCGTCGGTCAGAGAGCATTCGCTCGTGATTCCATCCACAGGAGTTTTCATGGCTGCAACGATGTTGATTGGAGTTCTGATTTTCGGTCGCAGGTCCCGCTCCGTCTCCCTTTCTTCTGCTTTGGCGGACCTCCTTTTTGTACCACTCGTAGGTCTCGCCGCCTGGCTCTTTGCTGGTTGGTCTGCCATTCCCTTCCTTTGGATCGCTGTGGTAATTTCCGCCGTACCATTCCTCTCGCGCAGACTGGGCGGGATTCCCTCTCGGATGCAAATGGCAAGAATTGCGATCCTCGGGATTACGTTTGCGATCGGAGCTGGGGCCTCTTTTGCGCTGGCGAATCTTCAGCTGCTCAATCCCGCCCTCATGGTGGGAGGAATCGTCCTCGGAACCCTCCTCGTGGATCTCTTGATCTCTAGCAACACGCTCTCTCAGGAGCTGCTCCTTGCACGGCTAGGCTGAGTTCCCGTGTGGAACCGCCAGCATTCCCTGATGTTTTCCTCGCGGAGCAAAGGCGTTTCGCCTAGAATGATCTCGATGGAGGAAATCACGATCCGAGAACTGAAGCAACAGGCCGGTCCGGTGCCCCTCGTGGTACGTTTCCTGGCCCAGTTGGAACGTATTTTCGAGAAAATCACCAAAACAGGGAATCCCTTTTACGAACTTACCTTCGCCGATGCCGAGGAGACTCTGGTTCTGCGAGTATGGAATAATTCCCCGATGTTTGCGACCTGCTCGCAATTGCAGGGCGGTACTTTTTTTGAAATTTCGGGCGAGTTTGCGCTCGGCAATGACGGACGGTCTGTTGATGGGAAGAGCTGGACCGCAAGAGCCCTGAACGAAGAGGAAACGCTCGGAGTGCTAGGCGGTTCTCAGGAACTGCGGCGGAAACAGGAAACGGACTACGAGTTTATCACGGAGGCAGTGGGGAATCTCACCGATCCCCGATTGCATCATCTTTGCAGGCGCTTCCTGGAGCAGTATGGCACCCGCCTTCGTCGCACCGGAGCCGCACGGGACTACCATCACGCCCGTCGCGGAGGGCTCGTCGAGCATGTTGCGCAGATGATGCGCAGCGCCGTACAAATTTGTGAGGCCTATCCGATGCTAAACCGAGACCTCCTCGTGTCCGGGGTTCTTTTCCACGATGTCGGGAAACTCTGGGAAAATGCCTATGCTGAGAACGGATTTTCGATGCCCTACACCGAAGTGAGCGAACTGATCGGCCATATCCCGCTCGGAATGGAGATCGTGAACAAATGCTGGCGCGAACTGATAGCCGACACGGAGCTCAGTGCGACATGGAATGATCTCGAACCTTCGTCGGATCGAGTCCGCCTTCATCTCCTGCACCTCATTGCGGCGCATCACGGAGAATTGCAGTTCGGCTCCCCTGTCGTGCCAAAAACACCGGAGGCGCAAGCGCTCCACTACATCGACAATCTGGATGCAAAAATGGAAATGTTCGAAAGGGGCTACCAGATCGCCGGGGAACTTGGACGTCATGTCTTTGATCGGGTGCGTCCGCTGCCCGGTCGTCTTGTCACGCCGCTACCAGTGTTTCAGATGCAGGTTCCTGTTTTGACGGAAACCTTGAAGGAGTCGGATGAGCCGTCCCCTGAGATCGGGGAACCGTTCTAAGCGGACGGATCAAGCAGGGTCGGTCTTCAGTTCGACCATCAAATCGAGCGCGATTTCCTCAACTGCTTCACGAAGCCGATCCCCAGAGATGTCTTCGGGGACGATGAGGCGAGCGTTGGTTTTGAAAAGTCGCTCTCCAGACCACGGTGCTTCACTACAGTCTGTAGCGAGCTCGATTACATTGACCCCCATCTGAGAAAGTGTTCTTGAGATGGAACTGACGATTCCCTGTCTGTCCTGACCTACCACCTCCATCGTCATAACCCGCCCAGTCTCCGGGGTCGTCTCGATTCCTCCGGAATGGAGAATACGGATGTGAAGGTTCGATTTTTCCAGTTCTGCGAGGGCCGCATTCAATTCGGGAAGAGCATCCTCTGCGATGACGACTTGGACCATTCCGGAGAATTGTCCGGCGAGTCGGAGCATACGACTACCCTCCCAGTTTCCCGAAGCGGCGGTTATGACCGAAGCGATTTTCTCAATGAGACCGGGGCGGTCTGGTCCGATGACGCTGACGATGAGGGATGTCTGCATAGTGATGGTTTATCCTACCCGAATACAAAGGCGAGGTCGAGCCGCTCGTTTCCGGAAATCTCACGTTGCCGGAATGACCCGTTGCGCACCGAGCGTGACGACAAAGAGAAGGAGACAAAGAAGCGCCGCTCGCCAGTCGGCAAAAGAAATCACGGCGGCATCAAAAAAGGCAATGCCGGCGATCGCGTAGGCAATGCCTTTCGGAATCCGAGTGTGAAGGGCCCGCCGCGTGATCATGAGCCACGACCAGATCCCGACCACCCCGACGACCACGAGTGAGTAGGTGAGAACATTGTCGGAAACGGTTCGAAACGCTAACAACGGGAATAAAACAGGAAGCATCAGAAGAAGACGCGGTAGCAGGCCGGGACCTTTTGCGGTGGCAAGATGTTCGCTTCGTGCCGCAAGGGTGAGCCCTGCAATATAAAGCACCACTCCGCCGGCGATTAGGAAAAGAATCCGAGGAATTTCCAGTGAACTCGTGTGAGCTGCGACCGCACTACCGGCCCCGAGATAAACGAGCGCCCGGCACAGACCCATGATGAGGACCGATCCGGCCCAACGTTTGTGAATCCAATTGTAAAGAAACACCGCTGCAACGAGCGAGCCCACGAAGAGCGGATGTGTTGTCGAAAAGAGCAAGAGCACGGCGATCCCCAATGCCATCTCAAGAAGACCGAGCAACCAAACCGAGCCGGTCCCGATCCGGCCCGAGGGAATCGGGCGAGTGGCGGCATATTCCCTGTCCCATTCCGCATCAAACGCATCGTTGAGTGTCATGCCGGCGATGTAGATCAGGCTCATTCCGAGAAGGATCCAACCGAATTCCCCGGTCCAGCTTCCGCCGGACAAAAACCACCCTACCGCGACGTTTGTCCAGATAGTAGGAAGATTCGAGACCCGTCCCAGCACGAGAACGGTCCGGAGAATGCTGGGAAAAATGGTCATGGTAGGTGCTTCGGTTTCAGGTTTCCGTAGAAGACGGGCAGAGCAATATGACATTACCGAGACGAATGGTCCAGAGACGAGCATGCGATAGGCCACTGGAGCCTCTCAAAATTGATTTTAAAACTATAAGTGAGAATAAATATTGAAAAACTCAAATAATGAGGTAATTTTCATAACTATCATTATGAGTCTTCTATCCATTGCTTCAAACCACGTCTCATTAAAGACCTTGCTTCCGCTTCTGCCCCTCCGCGTGCAGAGTCGGATTCGCGATTCGCACTATCTCACGAAATTACGAACCGCCACCCTCTCCGATGAGGACGATCTCCAGGTCATTGATCTACTGGTCAACCCCGGCGATACGGTCATGGACATCGGTGCAAACTTTGGACTGTTTACACGATTTCTTTCCGAAAAAACCGGCCCCGAAGGGAGCGTTCACTCTTTCGAACCGACGGCCACGATGTCACGAGTTCTAAATCACAATGTGAATTCCCTCGCTCTCGGAAATGTCACAACATCGCCCCTTGCCTTATCTGACAAGAACGGGAGCGCTCAGATTCGTGTGCCGGTTCATGGGAACCGTACCCCCAACTACTATGAGGCATCCCTCTGTATCTCTCCCGATACCGCCATCGGTGAAGTGGACACAGTGCAGACGACAACGCTCGACGCCTATTGCGAAGCGAATGCGGTTCACAACCTAACCTTCATCAAGTGCGATGTCGAAGGACACGAAATCGCAGTCCTGAAGGGAGCACGCAGGACTCTCGAAATTTTTCGTCCTGCCATCTTGTTGGAAATAAACGAACCTCTTCACGAGCCGGGTCATGGGACGGACGCCCGACAGATGATAGAATCACTCCACTACGACATTCACGTTTTCGAAAATGGAGCAATTCGTCGATGGAGGAATGACGAAACTTTTGTCAATTACGTTTTGCTCCCGAGATAAACAGGAAACTTCCTGCGCTAGCACCTTTCATGAGTCCAAAGAAATCCGTGTTTAGAACGGACGGCACTCATTTTGGAGCCTACTGCAAGCGGTGTTTTTACAGCGATTTAGAATTGGCAACCCCGCCAGGATTCGAACCTGAACAAACAGAATCAAAATCTGTTGTGCTACCGTTACACCACGGAGTTCCACGGAGGGCAACCTGTACATTGGATTTCGGACGAATCAAGTGGACAGTGTGATAAAA
>JAGPCC010000022.1 GCA_018058245.1 Verrucomicrobiales bacterium | reverse complement strand
CGGAACCGACGATGCGTTTCCGGCGACTGGTCTCGGCGGCAAAATACACAACAAAAAGAGCGAGCAGTCCCATTCCGAAGAGGAAAACCCAGTTCGAAGAAACTCCATGGGCGGGGAGCGCTTCGGCAGGGGCCGCGACGCCGCTCTCTGCTTTGACCGTTTCCGTTCCGGTGAGCGTTCCGGTGACCGTTCCGGTCAGATCCTTGACTGCCTTATCGACGGACTCTTTCACCTCGGTGGAGGCCGGGGCCGACACGGGACTTACCTGCACTGCTGGTGTAGGCGCTACCGGGGCTGCGGGAGCGGGAGTAGCGCCCGAGGCTGGTGCTGTGGGAATGGTGGTTGTCGCGGCTGCGGGAGCCGGAGCGTCTGGGGCCGTATCTGCTTGGAGTGGCATGGGAAAAAAAGTCGGGGATGGTGGGGCGTCAACAGGGTGGAGTATCTGACTCAAGAGGGTCTGGTCAGGGGGAGGATGGTCAGGATTTCATCGCCGCGCTCGGGGACTCACCGATCACGGCGCTGCTTTTGCTTTCGACCGTCGCGATCGCGGCTCGGTCGAATTTTAAGCTGAGGGCATCGGCGACTTTGACTGAAATTGTTTTATCGGTGACGCCGGAGACCATTCCGTGAATACCGCCTATGGTCACCACTTTATCTCCGACGCGGACGCTCTTTCGCATTTCCTCCTGCGCCTTCTGTTGCTTCCGCTGCGGGCGGATGAGGACGAAGTAGAACATCACCATGATCAGAATCATCGGGACAAACATCCCGATGCCACCGGCGGCGGCGGGGGCGGCATCCTGGGCGAGAAGAGAAAGGGAAAACATCATTATTTTTAAGATCGTAGGGGAATAAAAAACGTCTGTCGATTAGGCGTCAGGTTTACCGGCTCGATAACGAGCGATAAAACCGGCCTTAAAATCGGCAAACGTGCCGTCCTCAATAGCACGCCGTGCCTGTTTCATCAAGTGAAGATAGAAGGCGAGGTTGTGCAGGGTGAGAAGTCGCAATCCGAGGATTTCATCATTTTTAATGAGATGGCGGAGATATCCAAGGGAAAATCCGTCGCAGAGGGGATGTGTCTGTCCGGGTGGGGCGAGCGGGAGATGGCATTTTTCCCATTGGGCGTTCTTCAGGTTGATCGTGCCGTCGGCGGTGTAGGCGGTGCCATTGCGGGCGACGCGGGTGGGCAGGACGCAGTCGAACATATCGATCCCGCGGGAGATGAGCTCGAGGAGCTGGTCCGGTTGCCCGAGTCCCATGGCGTAGCGAGGTTTCCCCTGGGGGAGGAGGGGGGCGGCGACATCGACCGCTTTCATCATTTCCGGAATCGGTTCACCGACGGAGAGTCCCCCGATCGCGTATCCGTCAAAATCCAGGGCGACGAGATCTTTGGCCGCTTTTTCTCTGAGGTCAGGGTAACAGCCACCCTGGACGATGCCAAAATAGTGCTGGTTCATCGGCGGGGGGCCGGCCGGTCGGTTCGCCTCGACCCAATCGCGGGCGCGGACGGCCCACCTCTGGGTGCGTTCAAGAGATTTTTCGGCGTAGATCCGCTCACAGGGGAAAGGTGGGCATTCATCGAGGATCATGCAGATGTCGCTCCCGATGGATCGCTGAATCTCAAGGACGGATTCCGGGGTCAAAAAAATGGGGCTTCCATCGAGGTGGCTTTGAAAACGAACTCCTTCCTCGGTGATCTTGCGGAGTTTGGAGAGAGAAAAGACCTGGTACCCTCCCGAGTCGGTGAGGATGGGGCGATCCCACTGCATGAAAGAATGCAGTCCCCCGAAATCATCGAGCACGGAGGTGCCGGGGCGGAGAAAGAGGTGATAGGTGTTCCCCAAAAGGATGCGGGTATCGAGCGCGGGATCGGTCAATTCACGGGGATGCACCGATTTTACCGTGCCGCGGGTTCCTACGGGCATGAAAGTCGGTGTCTCGACTTCTCCATGGGCGAGCACCATCCGCCCGCGACGAGCGGCAGTTTGGGAGTCGGTTTTCAGCAGCGTAAACATGGCGGGCGGGACTGATACTCTCATTTTTTCGTTTTTCCAGCTCGCGAATAGCTCGCGAGTAGCGTCCCGTTTTCAAACACCGAAGTTCGAAGAGCGATCGACGGGCCGCAATTACGTTCTCGACAGAGCCCCATCCGGTCGGCACCATGCGTGGCGTGACCGCTTTTCCGAACCTTCTTCTTTCTCAAGTAACCTCCTCCGCCCCGGCGGCCCATGACGCCGGGCTCATGCTGGTGGACTGGGTGATCATTTGTCTTTATGCTACTTCGACGATTTTTTTCGGTTGGTGGTTCGGGCGGAGCCAAAGTTCAGTAAAAGAGTATTTCATCGGTTCCGGGAAAATGCACCCCGGTCTGATCGGCGTTTCGCTTTTTGCGTCTCTGCTCAGTACCATTTCCTATCTCTCGATGCCGGGCGAGACTTATGGAAAGGGACCAGTCTTTCTGTCCAACTATCTCGCCTATCCGGTGGTGTTTTTTCTTGTCGCGTTTTTTATCCTGCCCGTCTACATGCGGCAGCAAGTCACGAGTGCCTATGAGTTGCTCGAAAAACGCCTCGGAGTGAAAGTCCGGCTTTTTGGGGCGGGCATGTTTCTTGTCCTGCGACTTGTGTGGATGTCTTTGCTGATTTATTTGATGGCAACCACCCTGGCAACGATGATCGGGGCGGATGCAAAGTGGGTCCCATTGATCGCTGCGGTGACGGGGTTGATATCGGTGGCCTATGCAACCATGGGCGGGCTGCGAGCCGTCGTGATCACCGACCTGATGCAGTCCATCCTGCTCTACGGCGGTGCTTTGCTAGTCATCGGAGTGATCACTGTGAGAATGGGTGGATTTGCCTGGTGGCCGCAGGAGTGGCATCCGGATTGGGATTCACAACCCTTTTTCAGTTTCGATCCGAAGGTGCGAGTGACCATGGTAGGTACCTTTTTCTCGGTCCTCATCTGGTATGTGGCTACCTCGGGGGGAGATCAGGTGTCGGTGCAACGATTCATGGCCACGAAGGATCTCCGGGCCGCGCGGATTGCATTCGCAATTCAACTTGCGGTCGGGGCGCTCGTGGGGATCACGCTCGGAGTGGCGGGGTTCGCGATGCTCGGTTATTTTGCCGCAAATCCGGGGCTTCTGCCGGAAGGAATTGATCCTGACAAAATCTTTCCGTATTTTATCGCCTCTCATCTTCCTCCGGTAGTTTCCGGTCTTGTTGTATCCGGACTGTTTGCGGCGGCGATGTCGAGTGTCGATTCGGGGGTGAACTCGATCACTGCGGTGGTCACGAGCGACTTCGTCGATCGGTTCCGGAAGATCCCGATTTCGGAAAAACAGCACGTCTGGATCGCCCGGATCATTGCCGTGACGGTCGGGATTCTTGTCGTGGGTTTCAGTTCTTATATTGGCAAAGTACCGGGGAACATCACTGCGGTGACGAACAAGACGGTCAATCTTTTAACCGTGCCGATTTTTTGCCTTTTCTTTTTTGCGATCTACGTCAAATCCGCCCGTCCTGTCGGGGTGGTCATCGGGACGATTTGTGGAGTCATTTCCGGAGGGTTGGTGGCTTTCTCCGGTTCGATTTACGGCATGGATGCGGAGACCGGGGGAGACCCCATTTCTTTCCAATGGATCGCTCCCGTTTCTCTGATCGTAAATCTCGGAGTTGGTTTCGCGCTCTCTGCGGTGATCAATCGTTTTTCCAAAACCCGCCTCTCGGAACGCTCCCTCCAAACCCACTCTTCGGAATGATGAAACAATTTCCACGTCCCATTCTCTTTTTCGCTTCGCTTTTTGCTTTTGGTGCTACGATCTGCTCCGGCTTTGCGGCTCCCTGCATGACACTCTCTCCTGAAACGAAAACTCATTGTTTGCAAATCCTCAGGGACGCTCTTGGTGTGACTGCGGAGGACGAGTTTTGGTTTGGAATGCATGCGGCGGAGGCTCTCACGATCGCCGGATATGGAAAGGAAGTGAGACTGGCGATCGAGCCGAAATTGAAGACGGAGAAAGACGGGCAACATCGCTGCGGGATCGCCCGCGAACTCGTCCGTGCCGGTGATCGCGAGAAACTTTCCATTCTCCTGGAAGAACTGAGCCGTCCTGATCCCTATGCCCATACTCATGCGGCGGAGAGTCTCTACAAGGTCTTTGAGATCGGTGACGAAGCGATCATGCGGAAGCGGTTCACGGAAGGGAATAACATCAAGCTCCGTCTCATGGCTGCGGCCGCGCTCGCTCGAGAGACGAAGGAGAAAAGTGCCTTCGTTTTCATTCGGGAAGCGAGGGACGGGGACGATCTCGACGGAGTTCAGATCTCCGCCTGGATCCTGGGGGCGATCGGAGACAATCAGGATATCGAGCCGCTCCGCCGTCGCCTGGAGGATGTCACCGATCCGATGATCCGGGCTTATCTCGTGAATGCCCTCGCTTCGCTCGGTGATCCAGAAGGGAAGAAGCTCCTCACCGAAAATCTCACCGACGAAGACCCTGCCATTCGCACCTATGCCGCGACCTTTGCAACGGATGCAAAAGCATGCGCGACGCAGCCTCTGCTGGAGGCGATGCTGGGTGATCCCTTTCTGGATGCACGGGTGCGTGCGGCTCAGACTCTCTTACAATTATCAAATGAGACAAAGTAAAACGCTACGCAGAATTCGTGGAGGCGGCCTCGCCCGTTGTGCGAATCTTGGACACTACATTCCTCCCTTCATCCCTCAGGCGGCCCGTGCGGGATATGATTGTATCTGGCTCGATCTGGAACATCGGGCGATTGACTTTCGGGAGTTGCAAGCTCTCATGGCGCATTTTCGGCTCTACGATATCGATTGCCTGTTACGTCCTCCGACTCTGGAAAAAACAGGACTCTATCGCTATCTTGAAGAAGGCGCGGCAGGCCTGATGATCCCTCACGTTTCCACCGCTGAGAAAGCACGAGACCTCGTGAAGGCGGTGAAATTTCCTCCGCTCGGGGATCGGGGGCTCGACAATGCGGGATTTGATTCCGATTTCCGGATCAATCCGAACAGCTTCGAATATTGTGAATGGGCAAACCGGGAAACGTATCTCGTCTTGCAAATCGAGACACCGGAAGCTGTCGAGAACGTAGAGGAGATCGCGGCGGTGCCAGGAGTGGATCTGCTATTTGTCGGCCCGGGTGATCTGGGACTGCGGTATCATCTCGCCGGGGATACGGATGGGGCTATGCTGGAGGCTGCCATTGTGCGAGTGGCTGCAGCGGCCAAAGCGAATGGAATCGCATGGGGGATGCCTGCCGGAACGGCCGAGGATATGAAAAAACGCCGCGACCAAGGTGCTCAATTGCTCGCGAATTGTGGAGATTTTGGCTTTCTGCGAGACGGTCTTTTGAACTCCTCGGCAATGTTCGATGAGATCGAGAATCCGGAAGCGACGGGGTCTCAAAAGAATACCGTAGACTGAGCCGGGGAAGATCTCTCAGCTTCGATTCAAGTGTTAAAACCGAGCGGTAAAGACGGTAAATTGGAGTTTTCGGGACCGATGCCCCGTCGGAAATAGCGGCGGGTCGTTGGACTTGGATGGAAATGTCAGCGCCGCAAAGGAGGGGCAAAACCCCAACCCAATTGAAGAGAAAGTCTGAAAACGACGACGATGGCGAGGAGACAGGCGGACTACGGCATGGCTCATCAACGATGGATCGGGCCGTTGGCCCTTCAGCGATTTTTTTGAACTGATTTCCCTGGGGCGGTGCCCCAGGCTGGTATCGGACGGACCGTTGGTCCTTCAGTAAATACGCTCAACCACGACCGAGGGCTGAAGACCCTACCCATACCAGCCTGGGGCAACGCCCCAGGATTCACCGCCCACCCACGACCGAGGGCTGAAGGCCCGCCCGATTCCGGTTGAACAATCCCAGACATTCGGAGAGCGGAAACGAGTTTATCTCGATTTATGGCTCCTTTGGTTCCGTTCGACGGACTCCATGACCGCCGCGTCGCTTTTTCCTCCGTTGGGTTACGAAAAAGTGGCTTCGAAAACGTCGAAGTCCACCACCGGGACCATTTCTCCAGAAATCATCCGGTCAAGCGAAGGGCCGTCTTTGAATCCGCTTCCCGTAATCGGGCAGACGATGATTTGGTCCCGTCCGATTTCGCCATCCGCAAGTGCCTGAAGTGCTCCGGCCAGCGCGACGACCCCAGCTGGTTCGGAAAAGATGCCCTCCTCCCGTGCGAGGCGGGCCTGGAGGGAATAGATCGCTTCGTCTGGGACTAGGTGACCATTTCCCCCACTCTCGCGACAGGCCTTGATCACGGCATTCGCATCGAGCAAATTCGGAACCTGCAACCCACTGATTTGAGTTGTGCAGGGCATCGCACGCTGTCCCTGGTCGCGACCTGCTCGCAGAGGCCCCGCGATGGTGTTGTTGCCCTCAGGTTGCACACAGTGGATTGCCGGAGACGACGGACATTTTTGGAAACCCCGAGCGGTGGCGAGGCACAGCCCGCCTCCTCCTGCGGGAAGAAAGACATGATCGACCCTCGATTGCAGATCGGCATCGATTTCAAAGGCAAGGCTCTCCACGCCGGCCATTCCGAGGGGGCTGATGGAAAAGGCACTCACTTCAAGGGAGATGGTATCGTCACGCCCGAGAGTCTGGAGACGAACAAAAATTTCCGCAGAAGCGATGGGATCGAGCCCGAATCCGAGGATGCGATGCAGCTTTGCTCCATACGCGAGCATCTGTTTCAGTTTTCCTTCCGGGGCTGTCTCGACGATGGCGAGGTGGCAGGGGATCGCCGCGACGGCACAGGCGGCCGCGAGAGAAGCTCCTGTGTTCCCACTCGAAGTGGCGAGACACCTTTTTTTCCGATGCGAGAGGAGATGGGATACGGCGGAGACTGCAAATCGATCTTTGTAGGACCCTGTAGGGTTTGCCGATTCGAGCTTGAAATAGAGGTTTGTCAGACCAAGTTCAGGGCCGATGCGGCGCGAGCGGACCAGGGGAGTGTTTCCTTCACCGAGGGTGATGCGGTATTTTTCCGGCGGAGCATTGATCCGGTCTGCCCACTTCCAGATCCCTTGGTCGGCGGCGCTCATGATTTGGGTAGTGGCAGGGCGAGTTCGTCTGGAATGATGACGGCGACGGAATCTCCTTCCCGCACCCGTGGAAAGGTGCGAAGGACGATGATGCGCCCGCTTTCCTCGGCAGGGATAGGCCGTGACACTTGCCCGACGAAATCGAGGACGTGACCTATGACATCCCCTTTTTTAACAGCATCGCCGGGGCGAACGTCGCTCTCGAAATATCCGGTGATTGGTGCCGGATGGCAGACCTGCATGTGTCCCGAACCGGGCCGGCTATCCTCCACGATTTGTTCGATACGAGACGTGGGTGGAGTGCGTCGAATCATCCCGAATCCAGCCATGACATTCAGGACTCCGTCGAAGTAGGCATCCACTCCGACTGGGGAAGAGGAAGCGGAACCGAGATACTCTGCATAGATCGCGGGGACCCCGGCATCGCGTGCGACGGAGAGGGAGCGACCGTCGAGATTTGCAGAGGTTCCCCAGACGAGAGGTAAATTGAATTCCCGAGCCATTCGTCTTTGGGTCTCAAGGATATCGGTGTCTTCCACAAGGGAGTACCCAGTGAGCGGAAGGACGCACAATTCGGTTCCTCCGGTGTGGAGATCGATGTAGGCGTCCGCTTTCCGGATCTGCTCCGAAAGGGTAAACGCAACTTGCTCCGTGTGAGAGCCGTCCGACCGTCCAGGGCAGGTCCTAGCGAGATCGAGACCATCTTCCGTCGCGCAGCGGTGTCCTCGCAGAAAGGCGGACTCATTGACGACTGGGATGAAGGTGACCTCGCCTGAGAGGAGAGGGCTTTCGTCGGTAAAAAGACGAATCAGTTTTCGAATCGCCAGAATCGGTTCGAATTCGTCCCCATGGACTCCCCCGGTGACGAGTAATTTTGTACCGGTGGTATCTCCTTGAAAACTCTGGGTCTGGAGATTGATCATTGTGCGGGGGGCTCGGCGGGTCCCTGATGGCTGAGGTATCCCTTCAGGCGGATGCCTCCATCGACGGTGAGGATTTCTCCCGTGATGTAGTCGGCATCGTCGGAGCAGAGGAAGAGCGCGGCTTTCCCGATGTCGGTTGGCAGCCCGAGGCGCCCCCAGGGGATTTCCTTGCCGGCGCTGGCGATCACTTCGGTGGAAAACGATTCGTGTTCTCCCGGGGTGTCGATCCAGCCGGGGGCGATCGAGTTTACATTGATTTGATGCCCGATCAGCTCGGCCGCGATGGTCCGCATCATGTGATCGAGGCCGGCTTTTGCTGCGTTGTAAGCGACCGCACGGGGAAAAGGCATCTCACCGTGGACGGAGGAAATGAAGATGATTTTCCCGCCGCCACCGCGTTCCACGATGTGGCGACCCACCAACTGACTGACGTGGAATCCGCTCGTGAGGGCACCCCGCAAAGTGAGTTCAAAAATTTCCGGATCAAAGTCCAGAAACGCTTCGCGTCGGCTGAAGGCGGGGTTGCTGATGAGAATATCAATTTGTCCAGCTTGGTCGAGGGCGGCAGCGACAAGCGCTTCGCATCCGACCCGGCTGAAAATGTCCGCCTCGATCGGGTAACAGTGTCGTCCGAGCGCTCGGATCTCCGCCGCTGTTGCTGCAATGTCAGGGCTACCGGGACGGTCGTTGAGAATGATGTCTGCTCCGGCTTCGGCGAGAGAGAGGGCGCAGCCCTTCCCGATGCCGCGTCCGCCGCCTGTGACGAGTGCGATTTTTCCTGCGAGTTTCATAGGAGTTGGTGAAAAGATCTTAGTTTACTAGCGCGGCCGGGGCGAGGGATTTTGCGGCGATATGGGAGAGGAGGGCTTTGCGAAATGCTCCGGAAATTTCTGTGGTAGTAGTGTGGCCGAGCGTGGGAGAATGGATCATCTCCTTGGGGCCTTGGAGGACATTGTAAGCCGTATAGACGCTTGTGGGAGGACATGTCCTGTCGATGAATCCCACGCTCATGATGGCCTGGGCTTTGCAGCGGGTAGCAAAGTTGACGGCATCGAAGTAGCGACTCGCTTCCAGTGCGAGCGGGTCGGGCGATCCATCCGGGAGGATGGGCACGATCTTCGGCCAACCGCTGATTCGATCGGCTTTCATGCCAGAGTGATCACACCCTGCCGCGACTCCGGCACCGATAAACGTGACGCGGGGATCGAGTCCACCGGCTACGAGTGCCTGGTATCCGCCTTGGCTGTGCCCGATGACCGCGAGCGTTTTCCCATCCCACTCAGGGCGCTTCGTGAGGTAATCGAGTGCCCGCACGAGGCGGAGGAACATCCCGCGGAAATAGATCGTATCTCGGCTCTGGTTCCCGTCGCTACGATAGGTTTTCAGTTTTCCGCTGGCGAGTTCCTTATAGAAAGCTTCGGGTTTGCCGTTGGGAATTCCGTGCGCATTGATGTCCATGGAAAGAAATCCATCTCGTGCCCCGTTGAGCGCCGCCGCGAGGTTGGAACTGCGCACTCCCGCACCATGGACCCAGAGCACTGCGGGAAGTGATTTCGGGAGAGCATTCTTGGGGGCCGCAAGATATCCCGATACGGGAGCGGACGCATCACCTGTGGAGATCTGGATGTCGAAGGCCTCAAGATTCGCGTCCGTTTTGGTTGGAATCACCGTAGGATTCGAAGTGATGGTCATCGGGATCGCAGCAAGTTTTGCTTTTTGATCCTTCCAGAACTGGTCGAAATCGTCCGGGACGGGCAGACTCGGTTGGAGCGAAGCAGGGGAGACCCCGGCCCCTCCGAAGGCAATGATTGGCTTCTCCCCAGTCAGCGAGCAGGTGGCGGTGAGAAGTAAGAATCCCGGTTTTTCCAACGATCCTTTCGCTACCGTTCCGGTGCCTGTGGAAAAGATCTTATAACCATCAAGGCTGAGGCTCCACGAAATTGCGCCGGAATCGACCGGTTGACCTCCCTCCTGCGCCGTGATGGTGAACGTGACTTCCTCGTTGGGTTGGTAGAGGGCTTCCGGTCTGTCAGTTTTCACGACGACGGTTGGTGCAGCGAGAGCGGGTTGCAGTAACCAGAACGAGGAGAAAAAAAGAATGGCGAGGAGTGATCGTTTCATTTCCGGAAATGTGCCGTCTCCTGGACCGGAGGCGAAGCGGAATCTGAGGCACGATGAAGGGACTCCCATGCTCCAATTTTTCCACTGATTTGCCTGATTTCTATGCAGGGAAAGTCTTGAAGGAAAGCGTTCGATTGCTCAGAGTCTCCGGTAGATGAAGAATTCTCCGGCATTTTACTCCTCATTCCTATGGCTCCTGACAATCGCAGGAGATTTTTCGGCACCGCTCCATGCGGAAACCTCCCGACCGAATCTCGTGATTTTCCTTTCGGACGATCATACCTGGAGGGACTCATCGGTCTACGGTTCGCCGGATATCAAAACCCCGAACATGGAGCGCCTTGCTGCAGCGGGCATGACCTTTGACCGTGCCTATGTCGCGTCTCCGAGTTGTGCACCGAGTCGGGCTGCGCTCTTGACCGGCCTCTATCCCGCAAACAACGGGGCGGAACCAAATCACTCCCGGCCACGACCGGAGCTAAAGAAACTGCCCGCCTACTTGCAAGAACTCGGTTACGAAGTGGTCGCTTTCGGAAAAGTGGGACATTACAAACAGACGCAGGAGTACGGGTTTGACCTCGCGAAACATTTTGCGTATCACGAAGACATCGCTATTCCAGAGGCGGTGAAATGGCTGCGCGAGCGAAAGAGTGAGAAACCGCTTTGCCTCTTTGTGGGGACGAACTGGCCGCACGTGCCGTGGCCGGTGAAGACCGATGCGATCGACCGCGAAACCATCGTGATTCCGCCACACCATGTCGACAATCCGACGACGCGCGAGTGGAGAGCCCGCTACATCGCGGCCATTCAAAAAATGGATGAAGATCTCGGTCTGGTCATGGATGCGGCGAGCGAGGTGCTCGGGAAGGACCACTTTTTTCTTCACACGAGTGATCACGGCGCACAGTGGCCGTTCGGGAAGTGGAATCTCTATGAAGACGGCATTCGCACCACCATGATCCTGCGTTGGCCGGGACATATACCTGCCTCGTCGCGGACTCCGGCGATGGTGTCTTGGATCGATATTCTTCCGACGTTGGTGGAAGTGGCCGGTGGTGCCGCTCCGCAGGGGATCGACGGACGTTCGCTCGTGCCGGTTTTGGAACAGAAGACGAATTCTCATCGTGACGAAATTTTTACGACCCACAGCGGCGACGGGAATTTTAATGTTTTTCCGATTCGGGCGGTGACGACCTCGGACGGGTGGAAATACGTCCGGAATTTGCGACCGGACCTGCGATACCGCACTCATGTTACAAAGAATATCGGTGACAGCGGATATTGGGATAGTTGGGTGGACACCGCTCGGAATGACGATGTCGCGAGGCGCCAGGTGCGGCACTACTTGGAACGACCTGAAGAAGAACTCTATCAGATCAACAAAGACCCCTGGGAACTGGACAACCAGATCGCAGATTCTGCGCATTCTGACCTCGTTGCTGGTTTGCGCGCCAAACTCGACGGATGGATGGAGGAGACTAAGGACTCCTGCAAGATCTACGGAGAACCAGTGAAAATTGCAGCAAAAGGCAAACCGAATATTCTCACCGTGTTCATCGACGATATGGGGTGGGCGGACGTTTCCAGCTTTGGTGGGAATGTCGTCGAGACAGAGAATATAGACCGTCTCGCGGCAGAGGGAATCAAGTTCACGAACTTCTATGTGAACTCTCCGATCTGCTCTCCGTCCCGTGTTGCGATGACGACGGGGCAATATCCGTATCGCTGGCGCATCACTTCGTATTTGAACAATCGTCAGAGCAACCTCGAACGGGGTATGGCGCAGTGGCTCGATCCGAACGCGCCGATCCTCGCGAGGGAGCTTCAGCGAGCGGGATATGCGACGGGTCATTTTGGGAAATGGCACATGGGCGGTCAGCGGGATGTCGACAACGCACCGGTGATTAGCGACTACGGATTTGATCGGAGCCTCACGAATTTTGAGGGAATGGGACCGAAGCTGCTTCCCCTCACAGAAACACCTCAGGCAAGTGAACCGAAAAAGATCTGGGCCGATGCGGAGCGTCTCGGGGGACCATTCACCTGGATGCAGCGATCTCGTATCACCGGAGGATTTGTCAGTGCTGCCCTGAAGTTCATCGACGAGGCGGGCATCAAAGGGCAGCCGTTTTTTGTGAATGTGTGGCCCGATGACGTGCATGGCCCCTTGTTTCCTCCGCTGGAAAAGTGGGTCGATGGAAAGAGGGGACTCTATTATGCAGTGTTAGACGCGATGGATGAGCAACTCGCCCCGCTCTTTGATCGGATCCGGAGCGATGAAATGCTGCGAGACAATACGCTGATCGTATTTTGTTCCGACAATGGGCATGAACCTGGGGCGGGTCAGGGAGGCCCATTGCGCGGGGCAAAAACCTGGCTCTATGAAGGGGGCGTCCGTTCGCCCCTGATTGTCTGGGGACCGGGGTTGCTCGCGCAGGAGATGCAGGGAAAGGTCAATGAGCAGTCCGTCCTTTGCGCTCTCGATGTGAACCGTTCCCTCTATACCCTGACGGGAACACCTCTCCCCGAGGGCGCGACTCTCGACGGGGAGGACGTGCTCGATACGCTCCTCGGAAAGATTCAGAAGAGCCGGACGGCACCGATTTTTTTCCGTCGGCCTCCGGATCGTCCAGGATTCGGGCATGGATATGACAACGAGGACAATCCCGATTTGGCGGTGCGCGCGGGGAAGTGGAAGTTTCTCATCAACTATGACGGCAGCGAACCGCAACTCTACGATCTCGAGTCAGACGTCGGAGAAACCCTGAACCTCGTCGCCGATCATCCGGAGGTTGCAGAAGATCTCAAGATCGCCCTATTCGAGTGGAACGGAACCATGCCGGCCGATGCCGGAGATCCCTCCTTTCAGGCCCCTGCCGCGGAAAAACAGGAGGGAAACGGAAAAAGCACGGGAAAACGAAAGGGCCGTGGAAAAGGGAAAATGAAAGGTGTCGGGAAATAGTCACCCTAGTTTGTTATTCCCTGGTTTTCCCGAAGGATAGCCCTTCGTCTGGCGGGTTTTTCTCTTTGAGTTTGATCCGGCCACTATTGATGCGGTCGAGAATCTGGATCCGATCGGTGATGGTGAGTAATCGTATTCACTGGATCCATGAGGTAGGGCGAACCGTCCCGGTAAACCGATTGAACAGACAAGCCAAAGTCTGTTTTCCCTGCTCGGCGGGGGCACCTCGCCCTACCTTGGAGAAAGGGAGCGAATCGGATTTGAATGGGCAGCGGCAAGAATATGACCAGGGATTTGGATGGAGAACAGTGCCGTATTTGGGAAGCTCATTCGCCTTTGTCGATATACGAAGATCGTTGTCTGACCCATTCTCCAGCCTGCCGCAGCATTCGTTTACATGGGCGATGGGCGGCGACTATGTGCAATAGGAGGTGATGTTAGGGGATTTGAATTCTAAATTCTAGGGCTGACCCCAGACCTCCCAAACCTCAGACTCGCGGATTCGAAGCGAAAACGGAGCGGGGTCGCCTCCGTGTGCCTACTCCTCACGGAATCTCAGGAACTCCTGGCCGAAATGGTTGACTACAGAGCTCAATTTGGGCACGATCCACGAGAATGAGCCTTTCCAGACCCTTCCTCCCCCTGCCTCCCCTCTATCCCCAGCCTTCCGGTGGGGCGGGTGCGGAAGAGATGAAAAAGGGAATCCCTATCAATAGTCGCTTATGAGATCAATCATCTTTCTTTTTACTTTTGTAGTCAGCGTCGCCTTTGCTAGAGAACACGCGGCGACACCGCCTGGGCAGTTGCTGGCTCCGAAGGGATTTCAGATCGAACTGCTGCGCTCGGCAGGGGACGGCGAAGGTTCCTGGATTAGCATGACTTTTGACAACCAGGGCCGAGTCATCGTAGCACTCGACACCCAAGGCATTGCCCGGATTACGATCGATCCTGACAAACCTCGATTTGAGAAGATCGACGACACTCTCAAACATTGCCGGGGAGTGCTTTTTGCTCATGACGCGCTCTACGTTAACGCGACGGAAAGTCAGGGATTTTACCGGCTGCGCGACACGACGGGCGACGGCCAGTTCGATGAGGTCCGTCTGCTCAAGAAATTCGACTATCGTAGCCGCTATGGTCATGGACAGAACCAGATTAAGCTGGGGCCGGACGGAATGCTTTATCTCGTCGTCGGCAATGACTGTTCGTTTCCGGAGGGCTTTTCGCCAAATTCGCCCTACCGAGATCCTCATCCGGATTGGCTACTGCCGAATCCGCATGACGCCGATCAGGATAATCGCGTTGGCTGCATTCTCAAAACCGATGCCGATGGCATATCCTGGGAAGTGATCGCGGGCGGTCTGCGAAATCAGGTCGACATCGCCTTCAATCCGGTTGGCGAGATGTTCACCTGGGATGCTGACATGGAGTGGGATATCGGCCAGCCGTGGTATCGACCAACGCGAGTGAACCACATCGTTAGTGGTGGCGAGTATGGTTGGCGCTGGGGCACGGGGAAATGGCCGGATTGGCGCGCGGATGCTCTTCCCTCGAACCTCGACACCGGGCTCGCTTCGCCGACCGGGATGGAATTCGGGACTCACAGCCACTTTCCGGTGAAATATCAATCCGCACTCTTTCTCGCCGATTGGCAGAACGGTCGGATTCTCGCGGCGACGCCGACTCCGGAGGGTGCCAGCTATCGGTTCGAGTACGAGGCATTCCTCGAGGGTTCGCCGTTGAATGTGGCGGACTTCACGTTCGGGTCTGATGGTGCGATGTATTTTATAACGGGTGGTCGCGGCTCGCAATCCGGCCTTTACCGGGTCAGCTACGAAAATCCGCAGCACGAGCCTCTCCCGGATGCTAAACCCGAAGATCAACCGACCTTGAACGCGCGACAACTGCGGCACGAGCTCGAAGGGTTTCACACGAAACAGGACCCCACCGGGATCGACCTCGCATTCGAAAATCTCTCTTCGGACGACCCGTGGATTCGACATGCAGCGCGGCTTGCGCTGGAGCGGCAGGATCCGAAGCTCTGGCGGCAGCGGGCACTTGAAGCTCGGAATCCGTGGACAGCCGCCTTGAGCTTGATGGCGTTGGCTCGTGCGGGTGATGAATCCGATTTGAATCCGATTCTCGCTGCGTTCGAGAAGTTGGAACTGAAAACCCTGAACCGCGAGCAGTTGCTGGCGGCGTATCGAGCTCTTCAGCTAACCTTTATTCGTCTCGGTCGGCCGCGAACGACAAATTCGGATTCGGATTCGCTTTCTCAACGACTACTGCAACTCTACCCGAATAAGAGCAGTTCAGTGAATCACGAATTGCTTGAGCTGCTCGTCTACCTGAAGAACGAAGCGGTGCTTGAGCGTGCGTTGAAGCAGCTCAGTCTCACGCCAACGCAGGAAGAGCAGATTTTCATCGCGCGAACGGTGCTTCATTTGGAATCCGGATGGGGACTGGAGGATCATCGTCAAATTCTTAGCTGGCTGGCCGGTGCCAGACAATTTCGCGGTGGTCGTCTGCTCGACACAACTCTGGCGAACCTCCGGAAGGACTACCTTGCAAAACTCAGCGAAGGCGAGCGCGTCGAGCTGGCCGGAATGATTGCGAGGGTGGAAGACAACACCCCGGCAGAGATAGTGATCGAGGCCCCCGGCGCTTTCGTAAAAGCCTGGACGATTGCTGATTTCCCTCCGAGTGATCTCGAGAAACTTGAGAATCGGGACCTCACCAGTGGTCGGAGAGCAGCTGCTGCGTCGATGTGTCTGGTTTGTCATCGGGTAGGGGAGGAAGGCGGGCAGATCGGCCCGGACCTGACTAACGTGGGGGGGCGGTTTGATTCAAATGCGTTGCTTGAGTCGATCATCGACCCGAGTGCGGTGATTTCGCCGACGTATCGTTCCATCCATTACGAAATGGAGAACGGCGAGGCCGTAGACGGCTTAGCCGCAGGTGTCAGCGGATCGAAGCTGCAGATCGAGACCAATCCGCTGACCCGCGAGGTGGTCGAAATCGACCGGGCCACGATTGTGAACGCGATGCCATCAGAAATTTCACCGATGCCTCCGGGATTGATCAACACGCTCAACCGAGAGCAAATTCTCGATCTGCTGGCTTATTTAAAAGCAACGCAGGCTCAACGGAGTCGTCGATAATTGAACTCAGTGGTATCCAGATCTCATCTTGTTCGACGTCCGCAACCGCCCAGTTCTCTTTGATCTTGGTAGTCTTTCCCGACAAGCTCACCTCGGCACCATTGATCGAAGTAGTTGTAGGGCCGACTGACAAGCTCCCTCCGCCACCCAAGCTATCACCGTATCGAAACTGGATTGTTGCGTCTCGGCCCGTAGGAGGATCGCCTGAGTTTAGGAATTGGATAAGAGCCAAAGCTAAGATTGGACGGTGTTTTAAAGAAACTCGTTAAGCCCAACGCTTCCGGAAAAACCGTTTCTGAATATCCCGGATCGGTGGCGGCTGGTTCTCCTCTTCGGAGCCGACCCCTCATGCCCTCACTTACCTGACTTCTCGGAACGACGGTCGGGGAGACTGCAAGACCCGGGATTTCCGGATGGCATTTGGCATTGTCGGATGATTTCAGGGGGATACTGCTGTCCGGACTACCGGGATCCATCTTTATCGAGATCGCTCAGATACCATTCCTCTACTCTTTGGCGGGCCCAGGGCGTTTGGCGGAGAAATTTCAGGCTGGAATTGATCGAAGGGTCGAACAAAAAACAGCGGATGGGGATGCGGTCGGCCAGTCTCGCCCAACCGTGTCGGGCGACGAGGGTTTCGAGAATCGTCTTCAGGTTGATGCCGTGAAGCGGATCGTTGGGGTGGGCAGTCAAGCAGGAGATTACGGTTGTAAGTTCAAAGTTCAATCCCCGGGTTCCCTTCTCATGGAAGGATTGAGTCGGGGCCTTCTACACATTCACCTTGAAATTTCAGTGATGATGGTGTGCTCCGCCTCCCCCGTGGCCACCCCACTCAATTTGGATCTGAAGCCAGCCGGTGTGTTCGTCACCATAAGACGCACTGTGATTGTAGTCATATTGAACTCGCGCCCGGATACGTTGGTTTTTATCCAAAAAAGTCGTTAGCGCCGATGAAATCCGATGCCGCTCCTCTACGTCAAACTCTTCGAGTTCAGAAACCCAATCGTGGCGGATCGCCATGGTTGTTGTATCGCTCAACCCGTATGCCAACGCTGTTGAAAACCCATAGTCATCTGCGTTGAAACGCTCTCCGTCTTCTCCGGCAACACCGATATGACGCCCGATGAACTCCGAGCGCAGCATGACCGCACCGCTGCAGAACTCGGGGCCGTTGCCGTGATCATGCGCACCCCAGATCTTCTCCAAACCCACTCCGTAGGCATAGGTCATGTGGCCAAACCCGTTTTCTCCGGCTGCGACTGACGCGGAGGCCGTGGCGCTTTCATCAAAGGGAAGTTTAGTTTTCCAATCTGCGGTCAGTACCCAATCGCTGAAATTCGCGTCATCCGCTTCGAGGTGATGGTCCTCTTCTTCATGAGCATGTTCATCCTCTTCATGGCCGTGTTCTTCTTCTTCATGGCCATGTTCTTCTTCGTGATCATGCTCGTCATGATGGCCACCAATTTCTTCTTCATGTCCAAATTCTTCTTCGCCATGTTCGTGATCATGATCATGTGCTCGCACCCCGCCGCCGCCGATGGTTGTGATGCTGTTTAGTCCGGGAATCATAAAAACCGCTTCTCCACCTTGTGTGATCAATTCGCCTTCATTCAGCATCCGGCTGTTCACAAGGTTCTGATTTATAAAATCCCAGGCGTGAAGGTGTTTTTCCGACTGAAATCCAAATGTATTAAGAAACTGGCCACCTCCGACAGCGATCTGATCGTTAAAATGGTAGTGAAGATAGGCCTCTTCGAGGTTTGCTTCCCATTCATTAGCTCCCTGAACCCCTGCTCCATAAACAGCCCCGGTGACAACGTCATTGAGATCGATGTTGAGATGGACTTCGATGGATTGGACCCCGAACTCATTTTTGGGATCATGCTCGGACGTTGCCAGGTCTGCAGCGGTCCTCCCCGGCTCAAAAGCACCTCCGGTAAGGTTTTGAAAAACTTCAGGAAATATAAATCCTCCGATATTTGCACCGTCACCGGTGATCGGGTCAAATTCTCCCACCTTGTATTCGAAGGCCTCTTCTTCGGCGTTGGCTCCTATGGTTGAAGTAGCCACAAGCGCTGCGAATAAGAGGTTTCGAAGTGGTTTAAATTCTGGTTTCATACTGTTGGTTAATGTAATTCACTTGCATTTATTCCGATATGAGCTCTAATGCAAGTGTTTTGCATCAATAAATTCCATTTTTCCCACCACTCCGTATTCAAGCCTTATGAAACGATTCCAATTTGTTCAGATTATCGCAATTCTATTGATCGCTCCGGTCATAAATGCCGGTGAAACGGCCTACACGGGGACACTGACCGGCATCGAATGCACGGCTTGTAAAAAAGCGATCGCTCAGGCTCTTTCAAAAATTGATGGCGTTCAGACCATTCGCATCGTGAAAAATAATGACGAGACTCACTTGATTGAAGTCGTTACGGATGGATCAAAGGTGATCACAAAAGCCGAGGCAAACAAAGCTTTAGAAAAAGCTGACCACTATCAAATTCGTAGTTGGTCAAAATCGAACCGCTAAAGAGTAGCGTGTCGAAAATCCTGCTTTCTCTTTTGTCTCACAGGGAGAGTTCACATTCTGCTGACGTAACGATTCAGCTCGAGTCATCCCAGTGCAGGCTTCTCGCCGATCGCTCCTGACGTGCGAGTTACCTAGTTCCCTGAGTAATCATCAGGGACAGATTTGCAATTCCATGGTTTTCCCGCTGGATTGCCCTTCGTTGCGGGGTTTCACTTCGGCTTTGATCTGTTCACCTTTGATTCGATCGAGGATCTGGATCCGATCAGTGGTGGTGACTAGAATGGGGTGATTTCTTATTTACGGGATCCATGAGGTAGGGCGAACCGTCCCGGTGAGCTGATTGGACAGACAAACCACAATCAGTTTTCCCGGTTCGGCGGGGATTCTGAATTGGCTGTCCAGGGAACCCGCTTGCCGGGAGGTGTGGGGGGAGCGGGTTCAATCGGTGTTCCTACCCGATTCGGCTAGTGTGTTTTGGGGGTGTCGAGGCATGTTTGTCATGATCCATCCATCATCAGGAGCGCCCCACCGACTGCAAGGAGCATCAACGACACGCCAAAGAGGATCAAAGGCGGGAACGCGGGTGAAGATCGATTCCTGAAACCCTCGGCGATGGCGCGGAATAGATCACCGAAGAATCCAAATACGCCTCCAAGGATGAACAGATCAAAAGTCTCTGCCGCTGACGGTTTGTCATTCGTTTTGATGCACGACAACGCTAACGAGGTACCAAAGAGCAAGACGCCACCCAAGATGGCAATAATTATTCCAGCGGTGTGCATGTGGATTTTTTGGCGAACGTCAGGTCGCAGGCGACGGCGAAGCCGTTGCCTGCCGACCATGGTTCGCGGGGTCTATGTGGTGCTTCATTGGCTTGAGGAGAAGTATTGAATGGCAGTGAGCTTCTCTTCCGGATTAAATTTGACTCCTTGAGACCATTGCTTTTCCGGATCCTCAATCAAGAATTCGTTTTCTGAAACTTTATGCTGATCAAGGCCCATTCGACTGGCAAACCGCAGAAACTTGGCGCGGTCGCCGGGAAAACTCAGCGTATACGAATGGTCCCCTAGAAACGTGTAAACGAGGTAACTCTCTTCGTAGAACCCTACAAATCCCATCGCATCTAGTGCTGTCGGTCGGACAATGACCCGGAGGAGCCAATAAGACGGAAAAACTGAGAGGCCGATTAGGAACCACGAGACACGCCGCGACAAAACATTCTGGATCAGTTTCTTCACTTTGTTTTTAGAGCACAAAAGTATAAATAGTCCTCACCGCAACCCCTCCGCCTGCCCTTCACCCACGGGTTTTGCCGGTTCGGGGCAACGCAGGCGTGGTGACGGCGGTGGTTCGGAGGGAATAGTAGGGTGTTTTTAAGAATCTCGTCAAGCCCCAACCCTTCCGGGCAAAGGGATCGAATTGGTTGTCGAGGGAACTCGCTTTGATTGAGGGAGGGGCGGGTCGGGTTTGTTTCTGGTGTTGCTCGTTGAGACGGGCTGGCCACCTTCTTACGAAGGCGGCTACGGTGAGTCCCGGATCGACGGTCGGGGTGGCGGGGAGATTACGGTTCGAAGTTCAAAGTTCGAGATTCCCTCCCCGATTTCCCTTTCAACAGGGTTGACTCTGGATTGGTACCCTGTTGGGTAGGGGGATGTTGGGGTATTTGGAATTGAGAGAATTGATTGGGCTGCTGGAGAGGCGGATGCGGGTGATCGGCGATGCGGATCTGCGGGAGCGAGATCCGGCGGGGCAGTTGGGGCAGTTGCAGGAGGTCTCGGAGGCGATCGGTGGATTTCATGAGAGACACCGTGCGGTGATTCAGCCCCGGTTGAATCATTTTCTGGAAAATTGTAGTTACGCCAAGGCTCTCGAATGGGCGGAGGAGTCGCTCACGAAAGTGGGCTCGGACGATTCCTAAGAATGGCTTTCCGAGACGGACTCGGGAGATTTCCCCAGCCACGTTTCTTTGTAGCTCTGCCAGGCGGTTCCGGTGATGCGGATGAGGTCTTCCATCGCGATGTAGGTCAGGGGAACAAGGAAGAGGGTAATCACGGTCGCGAAGAGGGAGCCATATCCCATCGCGACGGAGACGGGGGTGAGAAACTGTGCGTGCGTGCTCTGGGCTCCGGTGCTGAAGAGAAAGGGGACGAGGCTGGCGAGCCAGGTTCCGCTAAAAATCAGAGGGACGAGTCCGAAGAAGGTGGTGATCTGCGTGAGGAAAATCGCGCGGAAGCGATTCACGCCACCCCGTTGCACGGCATCTCGTAGGTTCATGCCTTTTCCCCGGAGGTCATTGATCTCGTCGACGAGGACGAGGGTGTCATTCACGACCACTCCTGAGACACCGAGGATCCCGAAGAGGGACATGATGCTAACGGGGAGCCCGTGAAAGACGTGGCCGAGGACGGCACCGACGACGCCGAAGGGAACGACTAAGAGGACGATAAACGGCTGGGTGTAGCTGCCGAAAGGAATCGCAATGAGGACGTACATGCCTCCGAGGACGATGAGGAGGGAGACGGCCATGTGCGATCCGCTCTCTGCTTGGAAGCGGGCCTCTCCTTCGAAAGTCCAGCGAATGTGGGCATGGCTTCGGAGGAGTTTGTCGAGATAGACGGTCAGTTCTGCTCGCAGCGCTTCGATGTCGATGGCCTTTTTATCGGCGTCTGCGGTGATGTTCAGTGCTCGACGTCGATCGACTCGCTTGATGCTGGTGAAGCTCTTTACGACGGTCGCCTCGGCAACACTGCTGAAGGGGATGTCGAGTCCGGTCGCGGTGCGCACTCGCATGGTGTCGAGGGTGGAAAGGTTGCGGCGCTCCTCTTGGGGTAGGCGGAGCATTACTTTTAGCTCATTGCGCCCCCGCTGGATCCTCTGGACTTCGTCTCCATAGAAGGATTGGCGCACTTGACTGGCGAGGTCGTTCACGGTGACTCCGAACTGCCTTGCTTCTGGTTTGAGACGGAGTTGGATCTCGTTCCGACCAGAGTCGAGGGAGTCGTTGATGTCGAAGAGGGCGGCATATTGCGAGAGATGTTCTTTGATCGTTGCCGAAATTTCGAGGAGTTCATCGGGATCTGTTCCGGTGAGTTGAATGTCGACGGGATCTCCGCTGCGTACGATCTCGGCGCGGAAGGTGATCTCCTCTGCTCCGACAATGGGGCCGATGCGCTTTCTCCATTCTGCGGCGAGATCGACGGTGTTCACGTCGATGCTGCGCTCTTCGGGGCCGAAGGTTTCCATGGTGACTCCCCCGATGTGGGAACCGGGATTGCTGGAACATCCACGCCCGGAGGCGATCGTGGTGCCGGTGGAGGAGACGATGTGTTTGATGACGCTTTTTCCATCCGGCCCGGAATATTCACGGCGAAGGTCTTCGGCAATTTTGTAAATGCGCTCGATCTGCGCATCGGTGACTTCGAAAGGGGTGCCGTCGAGCATGGAAAGGCGGCAGTCGATGCGCTCACTCGGGACGCGGGGGAAATAGGATGTCTGGATATGACCGCCTGCATAAAGCCCGATGAGGACGAGAAGACTCCCGAACATGAGTGCAAGTGATGCGTAGGTATGGCTGATGCAGAAGGCGATGGAGGGGCGATAGACCTGATCGATGAACCACTGGAGTGATCTTCCGGAAAGTCGATGCACGGGCGAGAGGATGTCCCCGGCGCGCCCGAGGAAGGGATGGGCGAGGTGACTGGGCAGGATCAGCTTCGTCTCGACGAGGGCGATCAACATCACGGCGATAAAAACCAAGGCGATAGGGCGGAACATGCTGCCCCAGTCGGAGGAGTCGAAGGCCATCGGGAGAAAGGCCATCACGGTGGTGAGCACCCCAAAGGTGATCGGAACGGCCATGCGCTGCGTTCCCCGAATCGCAGCGTCCAAGGGACTGAGCCCTTTTTGTCGGTAATAATCGCAGCTCTCACTAATGACGATGGCGTCGTCCACGACTATGCCGAGGACGAGGATGAAGCCCATGAGCGAGGAAAGATTGATCGTGATGTCCATGTAGGGCATCAGGGCGAAGGCACCGAGAAAGCTCATCACCATCCCGATGCCGACCCAGATCACGGCCTCGAGTCGAAGGAACAAACCGACGCAAATAAAGACGAGGAGGAGACTGCTTTTTGCATTCTGGACGAGGAGATCGATCCGGCCTTTTACAATCTTCGAACGGTCGTTCAGATAGTCGAGTTGCACGCCGCTGGGAAGGACGCTGTTGGTCGAGGTGATATAGGCTTTGACCCGTTCCCCGATGGTGATCGCATTCTGATTGCCCTCCCGCATTACGGTGATCATGACGCAGGGCCGACCGTTGAGTTTTACGATGAGGGGATTTTCGGTAAAGCCATCGAGGATTTTTGCGATCTCTCCGAGGGTGAGTTTGCTGCCGTCGGGGCGGGTCAGGACCGGGACTCGGGCGTAGTCTTCGCCAGTGTAGGCCCGACCGCGAGTGCGGATCGAGACATCTCCAGCCTCAGTTTGAACCACGCCTGCGGGGAGGTCGATCGCGCTGGCTTGGATCGCGCGGCTGATCGTTTCGAGGCTGAGGTGGTATTTCCGAAGGGTCGCTTCGGGGATTTCGATCGCGATCTCCTCTTTCCTGACTCCTGCGATTTCTGCGTGAGAGATGCCGGGGAGGACGGAAAGTTCGTCGCGGGTCTGCTCGGCGAGTCGCTTCAGATCGCCCTCTGCCATGTTCGCGCTCAGGATCACGGTGATGACCGAGTGAAAGGCGTCGTCGAGCTGGATGATGGGTTTTTCCGCGAGAGCTGGAAAATTGGGGATGGCATCGAGGCGGATTTTTACATCCTCGAGGACGAGACGTGGATCATCGCCCTCGTTCACTTCAATGGAGACGGACCCGCCATTGCCTCCGGCCGTGGAATAAATGTGTTTGATGCCCCCGACTTGCTGGATGGCCTCTTCGATCTTCAGCACGATCGTCTCCTCCGTTTCCTCCGGCGATGAGGCCGGGTAGGGCACGTTCACCGAGATGAAACGCGAGGGTCTGTCCTGAAATACTTCAAGGGGAACCTTTCCTGTCCACAATGTCCAAAGACCTGCGGCCATGACGGACATCATGAGCAGATTGGCGGCGACTCCGTTGCGGGCAAACCAGGCGATCATGGGAGAAGTGGTTTGGTGCGCTGCTTAGGAGACTGTTGAAAAATCCCGCAACGAAAAATTTAATGACTGTACGGTTTGAGATTTGCGGCTGTCGCCGGAACGAGAAAGGAAAAACCCGTCGGGCTGCAGCCCTTTTGTATGTTGGCCTCGTTACTTCTCAGTCGTGGGGCTCGCCCCACTCCATCGTCGCGTTTCACCAGCAAACAAAATGACTCGCAGTTTTTCATCCCGGGATTTTTCAATAGTCTCTCAGGACGAAGCTTTTCCGCCCTTATCATCGGTCTCCGCCGTTTGGTCTTCCATTTTCTTCCCAGGCCCCGCGCGTTCCGGGTTCTCCATCGCGCCATCGATCGTAGGAAGGACGGTCGCCCCCTCGGAGGCAAACGGAATCGGGGTGAGGCAGAGCACGTCTCCCTCCTGTGGAGACATTCCGGTGTCGGCGGATACGATGATCTTTTCCGCATCACTCAAAAGTGGGTCCACCACGACTCGCCGGAGCTTGTTTTCTTTAGTGATCAGGATGATTTCGTTCCCGGCCCGGACGGCTTTCCTGGGAATGATAAAAACATTGTGGAGCACTTCGCCTTCGATCTCTGCTTCGAGAAACTGGCCGATCTTCAAGGGTGGACCGGAATCCGCCCGCTTGGCGTAGGGATCATTGATCTGGGCGACGGCGGTGATCTGGCGGGTCGTCTCGTCGATGGCGCTCTCGACTCGAACGATGGACCCACTCCAGGTCGCCGAGTCTCCTTCGAATGGAGAATGCAACTCCACCGCAGCCTCGTGCGTCGTGGTGACTCCGTCGCGGAATCGTTCGGGGAGGTGGAGGAAGCGGATTTCTCTTTCGGGAAGGGGAAGTCGGATCTCGACGTAATCGACTGCAAAAATCTCCCCGAGAGGCGTGCCCTGGCTGACAAACTGACCTACATCGACGAGCTGTCGGATGACCTGTCCATCATACGGTGACCGGATCACGGTTCGTTCCAGGTCTCGTTCTGCTTTTGCGATCTGTGCCTTGGTTGCGGCGACATCCGCCTCCGCCTTTCGGATCTGCGGGAGGCGCAGAGCCAGTGCGCTCGGCTCTCCTGTTTTTCCCAGCGTACGCCAATTCTCCCGAGCCTGATGGGCTTTGGTACTCTCCTCGGCGAGGATCACCTCGGCCTGCGCGAGGGTCGCTCTCGCTACGACGATGGCAGTTTCGTAATCGACTGGATCGAGTTTCAATAATACATCTCCGGTGGAAAAGAATCCCCCAGGTCGGAAGGCGGGGCTCACTTCGATGATTTTTGCGGAAACTTCGGGCAGCAAGGTGCTACGAGTCCGGGGATGCACTGTCCCCTGAGATCGAACGATCACGGGAAAGGTACTTTTCTGAAGCACAGTTCCTTCCACTCGCACCAGCGCCGAAGGGATCTCCATCGTGACCGGTTGCGGACGATTTACATAAAACCACCATGCAAAATAGGTAGACCCAGCCAGGATCAGGAGAGGCAGAATGGCTCGGAAAAATCGTTTCATGGGATACTTTCGAGAGCAGGCAAAAAAGGGGCAAAGGCGGCAAAAAGGGGGCAGGTTCGCAAATATACGCAGGCTAATCGAATATTTCTCGCTTCTTTCGCCGGGAAACGCAAATAGGTGACCTGCACAATCGTCGCAGGGGGGGATCGTGAAACAGACGGTAAGTTTCCCGGCGTAAGGTGGTTTTCAGAACCTATTTCAGAGGAAGCGGTTTGCAGCGCAGGCTGTCTGACGGGCACCAGAAATGGCCCAGACTTTTTCCAGAGGAAATCATTGCCGTCACAGGTGGGTGCGATAAGATCGGCGCGATGGATTCGGGGATGCACTTTCAGCAACACTACGGGCACTTACCGGCTGTCGTCGCGGTGTCCCCCGGTCGTATCAACTTGATCGGGGAGCACATCGATTATCTCGGCGGCTGTGTCATGCCGGTGGCGATAGACCGGTTTTTGACGGTCGAGGCGGCGAAAACAGTAGACGGAACCTTCGAATTTCTGCCGATCCGTGCGGGTTTCCGCTCTCCGATCGTTCTGAAACGGGAGGAGCTGATCCGGCGCAGCCTTCCGGAAGAGCGCTGGCAGAACTATCTGATCGGTGTCATTGCCGGGTACTCTGCCGCCGGAGTGGAGGTGCCGGGATTTCGGGCGGTGATTCATTCGGACCTTCTTACGGGGGCCGGGCTGAGCAGTAGTGCGGCTCTCGAAACGGCGGTGGCGCTGGTGATTGAGGGGCTAAGCGGAGTGACACTGGATGTCGCGGATCGGGCCCTTCTCTGCCAGAAGGCCGAACACGACTACGCCGGAGTTCCCTGCGGGATCATGGATCAGCTCGCGGTCGGGGCCGGGAAGGCCGAGCACGTGCTTCATCTCGATTGCCGTGATCTCTCGATGCAACATTTCCCCCTCTCCCCGGATCTCGTGATCCTGACGGCGGACACCGGAGTAAAGCACGCCCTCGGGGATGGCGAGTACCGGAAGCGTCGCGAAGATTGTGATGCAGCCTGTGCGATCCTCGGGATTGCTAGCCTGAGAGAATTTCCTCTCCAAATGGTCGAGCAATCCCGCGCAGATCTGGGAGAACGACTTTTCCGCAGAGTCCATCATGCTGTTTCCGAGATGGTGCGGGTGCGGGATTTTTCAGAAGCGCTCGTGCAACAGGATTCTGCCACCCTCGGTCGGACGATGCGGGAGAGCCACGAATCTCTCCGTGATGACTACGAAGTGAGTTGCCGGGAACTGGATCATCTCGTCGAGACCGCCTACGCTTTCGGCCCGGACCGGGGGCTGATCGGATCGCGTATGACCGGCGGAGGGTTCGGCGGGTCCACCGTTTCGTTGGTGGAAGCCGAGTCTGCCGCGGCTCTGAAGACTCGATTGGAGGCGTCCTATCGCACCGAATTCGGGCGGGAACTCCATTGTTTCATTACATCCGCTGTTGACGGTGCCTGCTCGACTACTATTGAATAAAGCCATTCCATGAAAACCCCAGCCCTTCTCTTTGCCCTGATAGCGATGAGTTCTCTCATTTCCTCTGAATCCTCCGCCGCCAGCCCTGTCGAATCCGTCTACGGAAAGATGCCGGACGGGCGCGAGGTGAAAATTTACACCCTGACAAATGCCGCAGGAATGGAGGCGAAAGTCACCGAATACGGAGCGATTCTTGTCTCCCTGAAAACGCCGGACAAAAACGGTGTCTTTGCGGACGTTACGCACGGGTATGACACCCTCGCGGGATGGCTCACCAATACTTCCTATTTTGGTTCCACGGTGGGTCGCTTTGGCAATCGGATCGCGAATGGCAGATTCTCTCTCGACGGCAAGGAATATACACTTGTAACAAACAATGATCCGGGCGGCATTCCCTGCTCCCTGCACGGGGGAACGGTGGGTTTTGATAAGGTCCTTTGGAAAGGCGAAGTCACTGCAACGGACTCGGGGCCGGGAGTGCAGTTCACCTACGTCAGTGCCGATGGAGAAGAGGGGTATCCGGGCGAGCTCACCGTTGTCGTGACGTATTCTCTCACCGAGGCAAATGAACTGATCTGGGATGCCAAAGCGACGACGAGTGCGCCGACTGTGCTGAACGTCGTGCATCATTCCTATTGGAATCTCAGTGGAGATCCAACGACCTCAATCAATGATCACGAACTGACTCTTTTTGCCGACGAATATCTGCCGACCAACGCGGGGCTCATCCCAATCGGTGCGGGTGCTCCTGTGGCGGACACGCCCCTGGACTTCACGAAACCGATGGTCATCGGTGACCGGGTCGAGGCCGATTTTGAAGCGCTCAAGCTCGGTGGGGGATATGATCATGCCTGGATTCTGAACGGGACAAAAGACGGTGAATTGACCAAAGCGGCACGGGTGCGAGATCCTCAAACCGGTCGAGTCATGATACTTTCCACGAATCAACCGGCAGTTCAGTTTTACGGCGGAAATTTCCTCGACGGAACTGCGACCGGAAAGGGCGGGGTGAAATATCAATTCCGCACCGCGCTCTGTCTTGAGACGGAAAACTACCCCGACGCGCCGAACAATCCGAAGGCACCTTCCGCAGTGCTGCGCCCCGGCGAGACCTACCATCACCGCATGGTGCATACGTTTTCTGCGGAGTAAGAATCGCTTCGAAAATCTCCTCATGACAATTCTTACTTTTCTCTTTTTCACCGCGCTTGTGGGTGTCCTCACCTGGATGCTCACCCGCAAAGATGACCATGGAACCTCCACGGGGTATTTCCTCGCCGGTCGGACTCTTACCGGGGGATTCATCGCGGGGTCGCTCCTTCTCACAAATCTGTCGACCGAACAGCTTGTCGGCCTGAACGGCTCCGCCTTCACCGACGGAATCTGTGTGATGGCCTGGGAGGTCATTGCCGGAGCTTCATTGGTGATTATGGCGCTCTATTTTCTGCCGAAATATCTTCGCAGCGGCATCGCTACAATTCCTGAGTTTCTGGAGAAACGATTCAATGGAACGACGCGGTCCATAACAACGTTTATCTTCATTTTGGCGTACGCATTAATTCTCCTGCCCATCATCCTCTATTCGGGGGCGACCGGACTTATGGGAATCCTAGATCTGAAGACTCTAACTGGTATACAGGATGAATCAACGCTGCTGTGGGTAACGGTTTGGTTTATCGGAATTGTCGGGTCGATCTACGCGATATTCGGCGGGCTCCGGACTGTCGCGGTTTCTGATACAATCAACGGCTTCGGGCTTCTTTTGGGATCCGTTATGATCACCGTATTCGCGCTGTGGAAGATTGGGGACGGCGGATTGGTTGAATCGCTCGCCACAATCCGGGAGACGCACCCAGAAAAGTTCAATTCTCTCGGGAGCAAAGGCTCTTCGGTCCCTTTCTCGACACTCTTTACCGGGGTTTTACTTCTCAATCTCTTTTACTGGACGACGAACCAGCAGATTATCCAGCGAACTTTTGGAGCGACGAGCCTCGCCGAGGGGCAGAAGGGCGTACTCATCGCAGGTATGTTTAAAGTCCTCGCTCCAATTGTGCTGGTTTTGCCCGGTGTGATTGCATTCTCCATGTTTGGAGTAATCACGATTGATGGCACGGATCGGGCGATTAAAGATGCAGTTCTAGATCGAATTGCCCTGGTCGGTGTGAGTGATGGAAAGGAAGTAATCCTTCATGGTGAAGCAGCGGAGGCCGTCCTTGGGATAGTTGATCTTGAGAAGGCTAAGGATGTAGAAGGGACTGTGATTCCCGGCGACGGTGGGGCGATGCTGGAGGTCAAAAAAATACTCGGCCCCGGAACGGCGATCATAGTGGAAGAAGACGGATCAAATCGTTATGTTGAGGTCGATCTGCAGAAGAAGGCTTTTCCACGGCGAGCCGACAAGGCATATGGCTTGCTGGTCAGCGAAGTGCTCCCCCCGTGGCTCACTGGTTTTTTTGCAGCGGTCATGGTTGGCGCGATCTTGAGTTCGTTCAATTCGGCCCTGAATTCGACTGCGACACTCTTTTCTCTCGGTATTTATAAACATCACTTTCAAAGCAAAGCGGCCGATGAGAAAAACGTGATTAAGAATGGTAAGATCGTTGGGACTGTGATCGCGATTTTTGCGATGTCTACTGCGCCACTCCTTGCTGGTGAAGGGAGCATTTTTGGATATCTGCAGAAGATGAACGGACTGTATTTCATTCCCATTTTCTCTGTGGTCCTTGCTGGATTTCTTTTCAGGCGCGCAGGAGCATTAGCGGCGAATGTCTCTCTAGTCGCTGGGTGTGGAATCCTGCTAATTGGATCTTTTGTCCAGCCTTTCAGTGTGTGGACCGCAAAGCCCTTTACTAACTTCCATTTCCTCGGAATCGTCTTTGGTTCCTTGCTTCTCTTCCAGTTCCTCATGAGCAAGATCCGACCGCTCCCGCAGGATTGGGAACAGAAGGACTCAGGGGACGTCGATCTCACTCCATGGAAAT
>JAGPCC010000021.1 GCA_018058245.1 Verrucomicrobiales bacterium | reverse complement strand
TTTTATCCTCCTTCGTTGTGCCGCTGATACCAACACACGCAAAGACCGCGCAACAAAGAAAAATAGCGGTTCGGCTACGGTGACGATTCATCAAGGAAGAGGAACCCAATCAACCGGCTGACCTCACCTACTGCAAGGAAAGAATCTCCCGAGCTCCTCCTGGCGACTGGCCCCGACTTCCGGAAGGAAGAGGGTTCCCTCGCTGGCCTACCCCTATCAAACACAACCACCAGAAGCCATCAGGGAGCAAGGTCGAGCGAAGGCGTCGGAGCGGCTTGGCGTCCGTACGACAACTCTTCAGGGAGCTCACAAATCGCTGAGACCGCGGCAAAAAGTTCGTCAAACTCATCAATGAAGATGTTTCCGATGAGGAGATCGCTCAAGGAAGGTCGGAGTTCTGGATGCATCTTGATCAACTTCCCGAAGCTGAACTCCGGATGATAAAAAGCGTAGACGATTTTCCGCATTCGCTCGATCGCGATACAAACTTCCTCGCCATACTGCACAAAGTTGTTGCCCGAAAAATTGTTGTCTACCAGTGACCGATGAATCGCATCGGCGGCGAGTTCTCCGGACTTGAGCGCCAAGAATACGCCGGAGGAAAAGACGGGATCGAGAAAGGCAAAGGCATCGCCCACGAGGAGGACACCGTCCCCTGCACAATAGTGAGAGCGATAGCTGTATTCGCCAGTGACCCAGTGCTCCCCTACCTGCTCGCCGACGGAAAGGTGCTCCCTGATCCACTCGTTTTCTCCGATCTCCCGACGCAAAATCTCCGCAGGATCGCGAGTGTCGCGATAGAGATAATCACGGTCGGCCACGACTCCAACACTAATACGATTGTCTCGCATTGGGATGTACCAGAACCATCCCTTGTCGGGCACATAGGCCACGGTGGTCGAGCCGGCGTCAAGTCCCGGATCTCGCATCGCTCCCTCGAAATAAGTCCAAATCGCGACTTTGTTGAGTTCAGGATCTCGCTTCCGCCATTTGCTTTTTACCGCAACGAGACAATCCCGTCCCGAGGCATCTACGACCATTTTGCCATAAAAGGAATGGGTCACTCCCGCGTGATCCGCCGCAGTCACTCCGATCACGGTGCCGGCATCGTCCCGGATCACATTGAGGACGCGGTGTTGTTCTCGCACTTCGGCTCCGTTGGCCCGAGCCTTTTCCACGATCATCTGGTCAAATTCCCGCCGTTCTACTTGCCAAGTCACTGCAGAGGGATGCTCATCGTGCTCGAAGAAATAAAAGGGTTTTGAGACCACCCCGTCCGTGTTGACAAACTGCACGCTGTGCTTCTGTTGAAAGCCAATCTCATCCATCTGCGCGGTGAGCCCGAGTCGGTCCAGTGTAAACCAACAGAATGGCATGAGAGATTCGCCGATATGATAACGAGGAAACTTCTCCCTCTCCAGTACCAGTACTCGGTGGCCCTGCTCCGCGAGTAGGGCTGCGGTGGTTGACCCTGCAGGCCCGGCTCCGATGACGATCACGTCCCATTCTGATTCTTTCATAAATAACAATCTGGCGTTTCAGCGGGTAGATACGTTCTGAACCCACTTCTCGGACTCATTGCTTCGCGGAAGAATTTCCACAATATCCGCGAAGACCATTCCGTCACGATCGATCAATTGATTACACCTGCCGTAGAGAATCTCCCCAGGACGTTGATTCAAAGCTCCAGCGATATGATCGTCTGCTGGAACGGAAAAATAAGCACAGGGGCTGCCGTGATGGACGACTCCATATTCTCCAAGGACTCCACCGAGCGGTTTATTTCCAGCGATGACTTCCGCTCGCACTTCCTCCGGCAGGCCACCCAACTGGATCGCGATCGCCCCGTATTCGACCGGTACTTCCGACGCCGCCGCGTGAAGGGTGACAAGACGCATCACAAAGGCTTCATTTGATTCATACCCGTGTACTTCGAGGTAGAGTTTCGAATGATGAAACGCGGCCAAAGTCGGCGTCATGTCATTGGCATGAACGAGTAGGGATCGATAGGGATAGGGAACTTCCTCCCCTGGAAGGAAAGAAAAATCAGGCAGAGGTATCCCGATCTTTTCGTAAAAGAAATGAAAAGGGAGAAGCCAATGCAATGCCTCGGCCAGGGCTTGGCTGGCCATTCTGCGGTCAGGTGTAGCGTGCATCGCGATGGTGCGGAAGGAAGAAATCGTGAAGGAGTCGATCAATCTGGAGCATTCCGGAGCGACTGATGACGATGTCGTCTCCGTCGAAGTGAAGGATTCCTTGCGATTTTAGATTTTCGAGTTGTTCTGGAAAACGGGTCAGCGGATCTACTCCGTATTTTGCGCGAAAATAGTCCATACTCGTCCGTCCTAGTTTTAGCTGTAAGACAAACTCCCGGATGAAGCGTTCTTCGTGATTGGTCGGATAGGCACGAAAAATGGGCAATTCTCCCTGCTCCAACTCCGTCATATAGGGACCGACATCTGCTTGATTCTGGTAATGAACCCCTCCGAAGTGCCCAAAACTGGCGACCCCGGCAGATAGCAGATCCGCCCCCTCCCAGAGACTGTCGCGATACACAAATTTGGTTGTCTCGGGATTTTTAACGACGGTGTAAGCACTGTTCACAGTGTACCCAGCCTCTTCGAACTGATTGAAGGCCCAATCGACCCACTCTCGTTTTGTTTTCCAATCTGCCACGGGCGCGGTGACTCGCCCCGATTCCTGCATCTCTTTGAAAATGGTCGTATTGTAGGGAATCTCCATCTGGTAAATGGTCACACAATCGGGATCCTGCTCGATCGCCGTCCTCACCGATCGCTCCCAGTTCTCAGGAGTCTCGTCCATCATTCCGGCGATGAGATCGATATTCACCTGATCAAACCCAAGCGTTTTTGCAAATTCCAGAGCTCGGAAGGCTTCTTTCGATCGGTGCGCTCGCCCATTCACTTCCAAGAGATGATCATCAAAACTCTCGATGCCGAGACTCAACCGGGTGACTCCGATCTCGCGGAGAGCCTCTAATTTTTTCTCGGTCAAGGTTCCCGGTTCGGCTTCAAAAGCGACTTCCTCGGTCTCATCCCAGGGGAAGAGATCCTTCATCCGGTTGGTGAGATCCTGAAGCTGGCTGATCGACAGATAGCTCGGGGTCCCCCCTCCGAAATAGACAAATTGCGGTTTCCTCCCAGCGAGGTACGAAGTCTGAGCGTATCGCTCGAATTCTTTGATCCCCGCGTCGAGATAGGCGTTGATCTCAGAGGCATTCTTGTCGGTGTAGACCCGAAAATAACAGAAATGACAGCGCTTCCGACAGAATGGAATATGGAAGTAGACCCCGAGATTGGTATTTTCAGGTCGAGGGGAGTTCAGGATGTCATAGACCGCTGTTTTGTTCTCTGGAGTCCAGAAGGAAAATGGCGGGTAGTTCGCTACAAAATAATTTCCCACCTCCGTCTGCTCCTCTGAAGTCTCGATCAATGGCAGCCGGAGTTTGTCAATCACACGGACGGGTTCTTTGGAGTTGGAGGGGGATGCCATAACGTATTGAGAGAGAAATTGCAGGATTGCGTGCCCAATGGGACGATTCACTTCCGAAAACCATACACGACACCGTCTTCCCCGCAAACTACGAGGGTGCCACGTGATGCCGCCGGAGAAGCCTTGATTTGAGAACCCAATTCGTAATTCCAGAGTTCGGTTCCGTCGTGAGCATTGATGGCGTAGAGCCTCCCATCCATGCCGCCTTGCCAGATCACCTCCCCACTCAGAAGCGGAGAACTGGCAAGCGCACGCGGAGAGAGGAAGACCCAAACCTCCGATCCTGTGCCCCGATCATAGGCAACGAGACGCTTATCCGGCCCTGCCACATAGAGTCGCTTCGTGTCCACCGCAGGCGACGCAGTATATTCGACTCCAGTCTTGGTTTTCCAGACAGTCTCGCCCGATGCGATATCGACTGCGACGACTTCGCCACCGTTGTGAGCCACGTAACAGATTCCGTCGCTTACCGCCGAAGTGTTCGCGATGTAGGACCCGATCTCAATCTCGCGTTTCTCGCCCTCCCCATCGCACGGGATCACATGCAGAAGTCCGTCACATCCTCCGAACGCAATCGCTTCACTTCCTTTCAATTGAATCAGGGAGGGCGTGGAAACGACATAATTCCCCGTCTCATGCTTCCAGAGCACTTCTCCCGAGTGGGCATCGAGACAATACAAATAGTAGTCGTGACTTCCCACAAAAAGGCGATCCGGCTGACCTTCTTTTGTAAGAGTATTCACGCCGCCTTCCACTTTTCCTTCCGTCTCAAACCGCCACATTTCGGTTCCTTTTTCCGTATCGAGAGCATACACAAACCCGTAAGTGTCGCCGAAAAACACCAACTGCCCGAGCACTGCGGCGGGCGCAATGATCGGACCCTCCGCCTTAAAAGACCAGAGTTCCGCTCCGTTGTCCAAATCGAGAGCGTAAAAACGACTGTCCTGCCCCCCCACAAACACCCTCCCCGCTCCGATCACTGGACTCGCCTCGATCGGGGGCCGCCGTTTCCCTTTTTCCACCACCGGTTCGAACTTCCATGCCGCGATCAGAGGAGGTGTGATCCGCTCTCTACTGACTCCCTGCATCTGTGCATCCCCTCGGAAGAGCGGCCAGTCATAAACTACGGTAGGATCGCCCCCCTGCTTTTCCGCCGCATCAACCTCGTCGCGATTGTGGTCACGATCACAGGAACTAAAGACAAATACTGAAAGCAATGTGATGCAGCCGCGACGAATAAGTGGGGACCGAATGGTCGAACTGATTGCAATTTTCATGTTTCTATGATTATCTTGGATTTCCAGAATATCAACGCAACCTTCACCTATTATCCCCGGTCCACGAAGAAATAGCAGCGATATCTTCTCTATGAAAGCGAACCTCAGTTGCCTTTTTCTCTTTCTATTTTTGCAACTTTCCGCAGAGGACCAACCCATGGGACCTCCTTCGTGGATGAAAGACATCACCCGTCTTCCTCCTGGAAATCATGCAAATCTCCGCCCGGTCAAACTGGAATACACCCTCGATTGGAACAATCGAGTCAATGCGGGCCGAGTCGAAATCGCAGTCATGCGGAACGCTCCCGAAAATGATCGATTTGTCGGCGAAGCGAACGGACGCAGTACGGGATTTGCCCGGTTCCTCTACCCCTACGATTTCCGTGCCCGATCCATTGTCGATCAGAATTCCCTGAGACCGCTCACGTTTCAGCTCAGTGAAAAGGAGCGAGGGAGCGACAATAGTTACGACATCGTTTTCGAACCGAAGCGACAAATCTACACGACCACTTCGACACTGAAGGGTGAGATCTTCACGAACACCTCTCGATTTACATTCGATTTCGGGCAAGATGTTCTCTCCTCTGCATTTTACCTGCGCAGTCAGCCACTACAAAACGGGGATGCCATCTCCATGCTGGTATCACCATTCAACAAACCCTACCTTGCCACCTTCGAAGTGATAGGTCGGGAGTCCCACAACGTAAAAGGCAAGAGTTACGAAACGATCAAACTCGATGCGACGATTGGGAAAGTGAATTCGGACCTCTCCATCAAAACCTACGAGAAAATCAAAAAGACCACTTTGTGGTTCATTGACGACGAGTACCGCATCCCCATCGAGTTGCAATCCCAACTCGCCTTTGGTTTTGTGTCCGCCCGAATCGATGATCTCGAGTGGCTTGATTGATTAAATTGAAAAGTGGGATGAGGGGGAAAAAGTCACTCGAATTCAGTTTGGATGCGCGCCATCTCGCTTCGCAGTCGAGCTTCCTCTTCTTCGATCCCCTGAAGTTTCTTATCGTGTAGTCCAAGAGTCGATTGAATCTCCTTCGAGGACTTTTTGATCTTAGCATCGCGAAACATCTTCTTCGAATCTGCTTTCTCCATCCGAGCCTTCTTTTTTGCGAGCAGCAGTTCACTATATCGAGCCTTCATTGTCAGGATCTGCTTCTGGCGAGCCTCGTTTCGCTTCCGGACTTCCTCGAAAGTGTTGGCGGCTTCCGTTTCTGAACCTTTCTTTGCCACTGGGGCCACCGCGCCCTGTTCCTGCCCGACATTTTTCCCGGTTGACGCGACGGCGGTATTCGAATTACCTGATTTTGCTGCCGCCAGTTCCTCTTTCGTCAATAAAAACTCGGGTTTCGACTGCTTCAGCGCGGCAACGGTCATGGTGATGGGTGCGGTCCGAGGGGGCAATTGAACCCGGTCAGAAAACGAATCAGGCAACAAAGCGACATTCACCGTGCGGGAACCGGTTGGCAACTGAACAAGAATACCACCTCGATCTGCGCTGATGAAGGAGGCTCCCTGGAGTAACTCGCCATCGGAGAGCTGTACAATCCCCAGGTCGGTGCCTGGAGTCAAGGTGGTCACGACGCGAAACGCCGATTGATAGACCCCCAGTAGAAATTCATTCCCGGCGATGGATTTCTCCTTCGACGCAAGAGCTTCCCGAGTCGACTCGACTTCCGCCTCTGCCGTTTTGATATTTTCCGACATCTGCGTCACAGTTCCCCCGTCTCCACTCAACTGCTCCAGCTCCGCCTTCAGCGCTGCGATGTCTTTCTCCAAATCCTGAACTTGTTTTTCCGTTCCTTGGACGGTCATTGCTACCAATACCAAAGGAAATAAGGCGGTAAAAATCTTCATCGTTTTTATCTCGTTTTTCATCTTCTCCGATTCGTTTCAAGTTCTTTTGCTAGGCAACGGGAGTATATCACAAGTCTTTTTCAGTAAGAACCGTTGCCTCGTGAATGATATTTCGACGCAAGCCAATGGGCAGCTCACTCACTGGGACCGTCTCCATCCCGCCAGAATGCTCAATTACAATCGTGTCATCCAGAACTCCGTTGATCGTTACACCGGAATAGGTTTTCCCTCCCACCGTAACAATTTCAGGGAGTTGCACGCCTTTAAAGGAATTGCGAGTGGCTTCGCGCCAAGCCGAAAGCGAAGCATCCACCGCCTTCGCAAGCCCATCGAGTTTTGTGGCATACTGCCGTGTTGCCTCCAATTTTGCAAGGGCGTCGATTTCCTCCTTTGCCAGAGTGTCCTTGCGGGAAGAAGCAGACTTGTGGGATTTAATTTCCGCTTCTAGGGACTTCTTTTCCGCCTTTAGTTCTGTAACTTTTGCTCGGGTAGCATCCCGTTCCGATTTTTCCGCCTGATACGCAACATCTTCTGGATCCTCCGCAGTGGAGTCGCTACTGGAGTCGAAGCACGAACTCAACAAAAAAGCAGAAACGAGGAGATATAAAGCGTGGAAGCGGAATTCTGAACTCATCATGATTTGGTTTAATTCTTTTAGAATCAGAAATCAAACAAAATCGCCCAAAACGACATACAGCCACGGATTGAAAACTCCCTTCTTGATTTCTTTCCCCAACTCGTTACAATCCGGTTCCTTCGAATAGGCCGGTGTGGCGGAATGGTAGACGCGCGCGATTCAAAATCGCGTTTCTTCGGGAGTGCGGGTTCGAGTCCCGCCGCCGGTATCGAAGATTTGATATTGAGACCGCACGAATAGCCTTGCGGAAACTCTGGGGAACGATGTCGCAGCAGGACCGTTAGGTTGACTACGGCCCTACCGCGATCATGGCTGTCTCCTTGATCCTAACGACTGCAGTTCCATGCGAGGCACTCCGGTTTCCATTTCGAAATCTTGGATTTCATGGCAGGGAGACTCGCTTCCTTTAACAGCAGTCAGTTTTGCAACTCTCGGAGATGGCATCTTCAATCGCCTCGCGAGTTTCCCCAGTTCGTTTCTGGATGCGGCCGATTAGTTCGTTCTCTTTTCCCTCGACGAAACCAAGATCGTCATCGGTCAGGTCAGCCCAGCGTTGCTTCAGTTTTCCTTTAGCAATATTCCAGTTTCCTTTGATTTGTAGCTGATTCATTTTTGTAATGTTGGTTAGTTTTTTGGGCAACGGGCGCGGTATTTCTCAAGCAGAATTTCTTGAAAGGCACGCCAGTCACGGTGGAAATCCTATCGCAGAGGACATGCCAGCGAGTAACAATTCATTATAAACGGTTTATTAGAAGCCACTTGCGATCCACACGAAACGCATTCTCTCACTACAGCCCCTATAAAACCCCATCACCCTGCAAGAGCGATCCGTGCAGAATGCCTCATTCGATGTTTCTGGAACTCTTCTTCGTCGTTTGTAGAAACGATCAGATCGGCATCCGCCAGCGGTTGGCGCACTCCATGATCAAGTGGTGCGCTTCGATCTGATGGTCAAAAAGGAGAAAAGGCAACTCGTCTTCCTTTCCGAAATCAAACTCTCCGGAAGCCACTCGTGTCATGAAGCGGCTCATCGGATCGGTCTTTTTAATCGCTCCGTAGTGATGTGGTGCCGAGGTACCGAGAAAAAGGATGAGGTGCCGCATGGCGAGAGAAAAATGAAAAATGCGAGAAATCGAAATCATGCAATCGGCTCGTAATTCGGGGAGCCACGTCTATCGGATGCACCCGGATCAGAATCAGCGTTTGTAGTCTCGCTCAGAATAGGATATAAGGAGAGCTTACATTTTCTCCAGAGAATCCTTTTCCCATTTGTTTGTCGTTCGTTCCGCTTTCGCCTTCCCTGCTACATGACGCTTCTGGTCACCTACGTCCTCATCGCGCTGTTTGCCTCGTTTCTCTGTTCTCTGCTTGAGGCGGTTCTCCTTTCGATCACTCCCTCTGCGATCAATAGTGGCGAACAAAGAGGCGCGAAATGGGCCGAACGGATGAAACTTTACAAGGCCGACATTGATCGTCCCCTTTCTGCCATTCTGACTTTAAATACTGTCGCTCACACGATGGGGGCAGCGGGAGCCGGTGCACAATATGCGAGACTTTTTGGTGATGCGGGAGCAGGCGTCTTTGCGGGAGCACTCACTCTCGCGATCTTAATTGTCACGGAAATCATCCCGAAAACCATCGGTTCCCGCTATGCAATCCCCCTAGCGGGCACCGTCGCGACCATTCTTCCGGTTCTCATCACGGCCCTGGCTCCGCTCGTCTGGATGTCCCGCCAGATCACCAAGTTCATCACCCCCAACGGAGAACCGATGCAGGCGATGCACCGGGAGGAACTCCTCGCGATGACCCGAATCGGCGCTGAGTCCGGTCAGATAGAAGAGCAGGAAAGCCGTTTTGTACAGAATCTGATCCAGCTTCACTCGATGAAGACGTGGGATATCATGACCCCGAGACCTGTGATCTTTACGTTGCCAGAATCAACTCTGCTCACGGATTTCGTCCGAGTGATCGAGGACAAACCGTTCAGCCGCATTCCGATTTATAAAACGAACCGGGATGAAATCACAGGTTTTGTCATCCGGGGAGACGCTCTTATCGCCCACCTCAAAGACGATGAAGACATCATGACCCTCGCTGCGGTGGCACGTCCCATCGCCGTCGCGGCAGAACATACCCCGCTCGACGCACTCTTCCGACGATTTATCTCCGAGCGGCATCAGATCATGCTAATCGTGGACGAATTCGGCGCAACTGCAGGAGTGGTCACCTTCGAGGACATCATCGAAACCATTTTTGGTTTTGAAATCGTCGACGAAAAAGACAAAGTCGCCGATCTGCAGTCCCATGCCCGTAACCTTTGGCGGGAGCGAGCGCGAAAGATGGGGATCGAACTTGATCCGGAGCCAGCCGAAGTGGTTTCATCAGATCCCACCGCATCCTGATTCTCCGGGATGTCCCTTCATTCCGTCCCACGCGATTGCTTGCGGGAATGACGACGGCGACTACCATCACGGAATGAATCGTCGTCTCTTTGCTCTCACCCTATTGTTCGCGTCAGGAGCCCCCCTCTCTGGATATACTGCCGAGTCTTGGCCGGAATTTCGCGGTCCCACGGGTGACGGGCATCTCGACGGAGCGAACGTCCCTCTCACTTGGTCTGCTACTTCAAATGTCCGTTGGAAAGTTCCCATCCCAGGCAAGGCTTGGTCAACACCGGCTATCAGCGGCGATCACATCTACGTGACCTCTGCCGTAGTCGATGGGGGGAAAATGACGCTCGAAGCCCGGTGCCTCAATGCCGCTGATGGTTCGCCCGTCTGGAACCGCGAGATCTTTAGCAAAGACGCGGGTGCGATTCACAAAAAAAACAGCCACGCTTCCCCTTCCCCGATTTTTGCGGACAATCGACTCTACGTTCATTTCGGCCATGACGGGACGGCCTGCCTTGATGCCTCGAACGGTGCAATTTTGTGGACGCAAACGTCTCTCCCCTATGCGCCCGTTCACGGGAACGGCGGTTCGCCCATTCTCGTCGACGGCAAATTGATCTTCGCCTGCGACGGCCAGACCGATCCCTTTGTCGTAGCCCTTCGTCAGGAGGACGGTAGCATCGCTTGGAAAACCCCTCGCGCAGTCACGGTAGAAAGAACCTTTTCGTTTTCCACTCCTCTACTCATCGAAGTCGCTGGCGAGCAGCAAGTCATCCTCCCAGGATCGGGAGCAGTCGTCGCCTATGCGCCCGCAACCGGTCAGGAACTGTGGCGTTTTCGCTATGGCGACGGATACTCGGTGGTTCCCCGTCCTGTGTTCCGTGACGGGATCGTCTATGTCTGCTCCGGCTTCAACCGGGCGATACTCTACGCGATTAAAACGGATGGAAAGGGTGATGTCACTGACACGCATCTGGTGTGGAAGGATGACAAGGCCGTCCCGAAAGAGAGTTCCCCCATACTCGTAGATGACCTCCTTTACCTGAACGACGACAAAGGGGTCCTCAATTGTTTCGAAGCCGCAACCGGAGCGGAGGTCTACCGGGAGCGTCTCGATGGTCAGGGCGGTTATTCTGCATCTCCCGTTTTTGCCGGGGGGCACCTCTTCTTTCACAATGGCGACGGGGTGACCACCGTAGTAAAACCGGGACGACAGTTCACGAAAGTAGGGGAAAACAAGCTCGGCGAATTTGGTCTTTCCTCCTTTGCGGTTGTCTCGGACGGGTTTGTCATTCGAACCGAGAATCACCTCATCCGGATCGGGAAACCTCTCTAGATCAGGTTCCCAGATACGATTGGAGTGATTCCTTCAACTGCGCCCGTGCTCGGAAAAGAAGACTTTTAACCGCTGGGACAGACATCGTGAGAACCTGTGAGATCTCCTCGTAGGGCATCTCCTCGTAGCGACGTAGAATCACCGCCAAACGCTGTTTTTCGGGAAGGGCCTGGATTGCTTTGTCTACCGCAGCCTCCAGTTCCGAGTGGAGAAGCGCCTCCTCTGGAGAAGCGCCCTGAAGATCGGCTACGGTCATGTGAGTCACCTCCTCCCGTTCGTCGATCGACACCGTAGGTTTGCGCTGCCGCCGCCGAACTTCATTAAATACAAGATTCCGGGTGATCGTGAAGAGCCATGTGGTAAACTTGGCCTGCGGTTCGTACCGATTCGCCGACTTCCAGACACGAATGAACACCTGCTGGGCAATGTCTTCCGCCTCGGACGGATTTCCCAGCATCTTAGCCACCGTCCCGATAACAGCCCGCTGGTGGGCTTCGATTAATTCCTCAAAGGCCTTTGTATCCCCATCCCGAATACGAACCATCAGGGACAAGTCCCGCTCGTTCAAGTCCAAGCCCTTTCCCTCTGCATCATGAATGGGAGGATTCAAGTCGGGTTGGATCATGGAGGGGGTTTTTTCCAAAATTCAGGGGTGAAAGCCAGAAATAACAGGTTACCTCACCCCCGGCAAGACGCGAATGTTTCATCGCTCCCCAACAGGCCCTCCAGTCATATTTTCATGAAATCCCCGAATAAATTGAAGAGTCGTCGACGGCGACAGTCTTTTCGGCGCTTTTCGCTCCTCCTCGTAAGCCTCGGAATCAACAGCGAGGTCATCGCGATTTTCGGTATGCTGATCGGGATCCTCGCGGGAATCTCCTTCATGGCCACTGGCGAGGTCGCAAACCCTCGAATTTTCTGGATTTCAGGAATGTTGCTCTGCCTCCTACGCATCGGATGCATCCGCATCGTCCGGTTCATGCAAAGCCAATCGTTTCGCCCATCCCTTGAGGATACGTTTTTCAACGAATTGCCCGAAAGAGTCTCGGATGCAGTCACATTGATCGGGTTCGGGTTTGCCCTCGATGCAAACCCCTGGTTAGGCCTCGCCGCTGCGCTCTCCGCAATCTTCTCCGCCTACATCCGTTCCATCGCCTTCTCCCGCGGGGCAAATGAGTCAACCGCGACCTCCGGCCCGATGACTCGCCTCCATCGCCTCCACCTTCTTGCAGTGACCTCCCTTCTCATGATCCTCGAAATCCCGATGGAACCCCGTTTTCTCCCCATTCCTCAGATCGCCCTCTACCTCATTATCCTGGGATGTGCAGTCACTGTGATCCTCCGCTGGCTTACAATAAAGGCGATCAAACTATAATTACCAAAATAGTAAAGACTTCTTAATAAGGTTCTGGACAGAAATCAAATTCTTGTCTACTCTCCCGAAATGAATCGGACGAGATACCAGATCGCCCTTGCGATGGTCACGTGCCTGATGACCTCTTTGCTCCCGGCAAACGAGTCCATCTCTCGCGTGGTCCTGGACCCTGGACATGGAGGAAAAGACCCTGGATCCTCCGGTTTCGGACTAGTCGAGAAAAACCTCACACTCGATTTAGCGAAGCGAGTCGAAAAACTTTTGGTAGGAAAAGGCATCTCCGTAGAACTGACCCGTCGCGATGACGTCTATGTCGAGTTCGAAGACAGAGCACTGATCGCAAACCGGCTCCCCGAAACCCTCTTTGTCAGCCTGCATTTTAATGCCCATTCGGATCGAAGTATCAGCGGGACGGAAACGCTCTATTGGCCCGGCAGCGAAACGGGACGGGAATTAGCCAGTTATGTGCAAAGCGAACTTGGACGAAGACTCGTAACACGGAACCGAGGATTCCGCCCGGAACGCCTGAAGGTGCTCGAGCTTTCGCAATGCGCCTCCATCCTCATCGAGTGCGGATTCATCTCCAATCGCTGGGAAAGCCAGCGATGCGGGGCAGAATGGTTCCGACAGATTTTGGCCGAAGAGATCGTCCAAGGCATCCTCCGCTATCGCCAACCGGAACAATAGAGCATTCAGGGGCCATCAAAAGGCTAGCCACAAAAATTTTCAATTTTATTATACTTTCAGCATTTACCATTCATTCGGAGTGTGTTACTCTCCGAGAGACGACGAACCCTCTGCCAACCGCCCGACTTCTAGACGACAATGAGCGACGCCATCGCAAATCGAACCCTTGAGCTAGCCTGCACCGTCGGTTCGCTTGAGAATGCTATTGAAGCCCTCGAGGATGGGGCTGATGTCAATTTTCGAGACGGTTCTCCTCTTTTCCTTGCGATAGTCAATCGCGACCGGGCGATCATCAACTTCCTCCTCGATCACGGAGTGAATGGTGAAACAATGCTCCCCAAGAAGATTCTAAAATCGATCCATTCTCGTGAAGATCTCGTGGAAGAATTGGTCGCTTGCGCACCCTACAATCCAAGACAGATTAAAATTGAGGAACTACAAGAAATTGATTCCGGCATCCGCCAAGTTGGAGTCGAATTTTTGATTTCTAGAGTGGATTGGGACAACGCAACCCGCTTCCGGGACGCTCTAAATGCCATCGGGGCAGGAACCAGTCACCGCTGTGTCGCAGAGTTTTTGCAATGGGCCCGCAGTGAACGAGATGAAGAGGGACGCATGGATCGATTCCTCAATCACCACGGAAATGCCGTCACGGAATACCGGGAGCGCTACCTAAGCTCCGGCGAAGATCTCATTGCACTGGCAAGCGACTATTTGAATTCGTCCGACTCGTCGCAGTCGGATTGATTTCTCTCTAGCGGGAAAAGCATCGAGAATCCCGCAAGAAGATGACGGGAAAAGTCCGACAGACTGCTAGGCTGATGAAACCATGGTGATCCCTCGACTTCATTCCACCCTTCTCGTATTCGCACTATTCTTGTTCTCAGCAGGAAGCATTTTTGCCGACCTCGTTAAGATCGAAGTCCGGGAGCGGTTCCCGTTTCCTGTAGGCGTCTCCTACGGTCGCAGCGGCGCCTATGAAATTATCAACGGACGTCTCCTTTTCGAACTCGATCCAAAGGATCTTGCGAACGCCCGCATTGTCGATCTGGCCCTCGCGCCGATCAATGGAGACGGGCAGGTCGAATTCTGGTCGGATTTCACTCTGCTAAAACCAGTCGATCCAGCCAAGGGCAACGGCACCCTCCTCTATGACGTCCACAACCGGGGCAACAAACTTGCCCTTTGGACTTTTAATGACGGTCTCCGGAGCAATACTCCGACCGGACCCGAGCACGCGGGAAATGGTTTCCTCATGCGGGAAGGATACTCGGTGCTCTGGACAGGATGGAGCGGAGAGATCCAAGACGACGACACCGGGCGACTCCTTGCCGGAATCCCCGTAGCAGTGAATCCAGACGGCTCTCCCGTGACGGGTCAAAACCATGTCGAGATCTCGGTGGATGAACTTGCTTACAGCAGGGATTTTTTCCAGAGTCCGTGGGGGATCTCAGCCGCCTACCCGGCAGTTTCCCTCGAAAACACCAACGCATCCCTGACGAGGAGAGAGAACCGAAAATCCCCCGTCGATGCGATACCAAATACGGAATGGGCCTTTGCCCGATGGACAAATGGCAAAGCGGAACCCGATGCGACCAGTCTTTACGTGAAGGAGGGCTTCCGTCCCGGCTGGATCTACGATCTGGTCTACACGGCGCGAGATCCGCGTGTAGCAGGACTGGGACTCGCGGGAGTGCGCGACACGATCTCGTTCCTACGGTTCGATGACGCCGCAGAAGACGGAACAAAAAATCCGCTTTTTGGTTCCGTTGATCGCACCGTGATTTTCGGAATATCGCAGTCGGGCCGCTTCATTCATCATTTCCTCAACGACGGATTCAATCTCGACCCTGCGGGGCGTCGCGTCTTCGATGGAGCTCTTATCCATGTCGCGGGAGCCGGGAAAGGATTGTTTACACAACGCTTCGGCATGGCGACGGTGTATGGCAACTACCGCGAAGGCAACCTCTCACCGACCGATTCCTTTCCCTTTACCCCCGGATCGCAGACCGACCCGGTGACGGGGGAAACGGGCGATACCCTCGCCCTTTTGCGAGGAAAAGGAGGCGTTCCCAAAATGTTTTTTGTACAGACATCAACCGAATACTGGTCTCGCGCAGCGTCACTTTTGCATACCGATGTGGAGGGCAAGAAGGATCTCGAACTGGACCCTGACATGCGTCTCTATTTCATCGCAGGGACCCAGCACCTCGGTGGCAGCGACGACATCGAAGCAAAGGGGACGGCCCGTTATTCGCTGAATCCTGTGAAACACCGGGGGCCTGTCCTGCGAGCGCTCCTTACCGCTCTCGATGCGTCGCTTCGCGACGGCACGGAACCACCTGCGAGCCAGTATCCGCGACTCGACGACGGCACTCTCGTGGACCTCAAGACGTTTCGTGATCGTTTCCCGAAAATCCCCAGCGTGGAAAGTCCTGCGCAGGTTTATCGACCGCTTCGTCTCGATGCGGGATCCCGTTGGCGCGATGCAGGGATCGCCGATCTCGTGCCGCCGCACGTGGGTGAGCCCTACGTTACACTCGTCCCCGCCGTCGATGCCGATGGCAATGAGAAGGGCGGGATTCGCCTGCCCATGATCGCCGTGCCTCGCGGCACCGCGACAGGATGGAATCTCCGTGACGATGCTTTCGGTGACGGCGGCTTTCTCGCCGGTCTCTCGGGAGCATGGTTTCCCTTTGCAAAAACAAAGGCAGAGCGCGAAGCGTCAGGTGATACGCGTCTCTCGATCGAGGAACGGTACGCGAATCCCGCGACCTATCTCGAAATGTTCACCAGGTCTCTCCTAAATCTGCGCGAGAGCGGGTACTTGCTCGACGAGGATGTGACGCGTTTGCTAGAGGAAGTCGGGAAATGAAGAGGATGTGAATTCGGCTTAGTAAAACCTTCTTTCTATGGAATCGATCAATCTTCCGTAACAGACAAGAGGAGCGATCTCGATTCGGGAAATTAGTTTCGATTTCTAAAGTAATTCTGGAGAGTCCGTAAATTTTGGCTATTCTACAGGTATGGCATATTCTCGACGTCGTTTCCTCGCCACTGCCCCTGCCGTCCTTTTCCCCTCCTTCGCCGCAGCAGGGTCCCTTGAAACTGAAACAAGAGAAGCACCGGCCCAATCGCTCCTACTCCCCGAGAATCAGATTTTTAAGGGAAAAGAGCGATTTGCCGCGATTGTCGGCAAGGCCGGGAAGGAGGAATGGTCCAAGCTGCCCATTGGACAAAGAATCATCCACGTGGCCAAGGAATTGCGGGGCGTGCCCTACGTGAGCTTTACTCTGGAGGTGGATGACCATATCGAGTCCCCCTCGGTGAATCTGGATGGCGTCGACTGCTGGTCGTTCTTCGAACAGTGCCTTGGGTTCGCCCGGATGATTGCGTATGAAAAACCAAACTATACCCCGGTAGATCTGATTCGGCAGATCGAGTTGACTCGTTATCGCGGAGGAAGATGCACCGGAAACTACCTCGAACGGATTCATTATCTCGCGGAATGGTTTTTCGATAATGATGCCCGCGGCACCTGTCGCCATCTCACGCCCTCACTCCCAGGAGCGGAACGCATCAGCGGGCGGAAGATCAGTGAGATGACGACACTGTGGAAGAGTTACCGTTACCTCCGAAATAATCCGGAACTGAGGGGCCCGATGAAAGAATCTGAAGAAGAGGTGGCGAGTCTCCCGGTATATCAGATTCCGAAAGCAAAGGTTGCCGCGATCGAACCTCAGCTTCAGTCAGGTGATGTCATCGGAATTGCGACCAAATACAATGGCGGATTTTGCTCTCATGTAGGTCTCGCGATCCGAACGGAGGACGGGGTGTTGCGATTTATGCATGCGTCCTCTTCAAAGAAATACCGAAGAGTGGTCATTGATGACTCCCTCTCCGGATATTTGAATCAGATCAGCGCCCATTCTGGAATTCTCGTAGGCCGCCCCCTAGAAGTCAGCGAAACGGTGACCGATCCTGCAATTTACGCTGCAAATCTCAAAAAACTGCTTTCCTGATCCTGATCCATCATGCAGTTCATCGATCCCAACGTCGCGTGCAAGTTAATCATCGGTGGTGGGTGGCTCCTCGCCGCCCTCGGAGCCATCAAGATGGTCATCTATGCAGTCGGAGAGTTCTTCCCCGGTGCCTACTCCCGGATCCGATCGGTCGGATTCCGGAAGGTCATCACCGGGAAGGGAAACCGTCTCATCTTTGGCCTCGGCGGGATTCTCACTCTGTTCCTCGGATTGATCTTTGTTGTTCTCGGGATTTTCGTCCGCATGCTCAGTGAGCGTCTCATTCACTGATTCTGCCGCCGCTTCCGCTTTCCGATCCTCGGCGGCAAGCAGGTCGACTACTTCACGCTGCACCGTTTCGATCTCATCGAGTCGCAGTCCTGGATCAACGACAAAGAAAACGTCTCCGTTGTCCGCATGTTCGTAAAAGAGAAGGGTGCGGGACTCGGTCACTTGGGTATCTACCGGGATAAGGGTCTTTTTTCGCTCCAGCATGAGAGCGAGGATGTAGCGTGCATTCTCGGTCCCCGGACTGTCTTCTTCGATGAATCGCCGCAACATCCCTTCGATGGAGCGGTGCTCCATCGGATTTTCCTCCGCAATTTTGACGGGCGCTTTGTAGGTCGATTTCCAGAACGAAAATGGTTTTGGGTCCATTTTCTTCCGGTTCTTTTTCCATGCCCCAACAGAATAATCGCGCCGGGTGAAACCCTCGGTTCCCGCGTCATCAAAAATGCAGGTATAAAACACTTCGCCGTCCTGAAACGGTTCGCCGCTCACCTCACATTTTGCGTGGGTCGAGCGTATTTTCCAATCTTGAATGATGGCCATAACAGACAATTTCCGTGATTCAGGAGGTCGCAACGCTGTTCGGAGCGGGTCGGTTGGGGAAACGGAAGAACGATTTCCATTTCGGAAGTTCGCGGTTGCTCGATCGAAACCACAGCACGATCAGTCCCGTGCCCCCGACCAGGATGTTTGTAAGCCAGGCAGCGAGAAACGGGGGCATGACGTTGCTCTGCCCCATCGCGAGGAAGGTTCCCCGCATCATATACATCAACGCGAAGATGATTATCGTACCAGTGACCCCCGCCATCGAGCCACGGCGGGAATAGGCGATTCCGAGTGGCGCAGAAACGAGAATCAAGACAAGACAAGCAAACGGTTCCGAAAAGATAAACCACCAATTCGTGCGAAACGCGGCGAGGCTGCGATCATCGAGATCACTGTTCGCATTGAGATACATGGTCAGCCCGGGGATGCCAAGGTGTTCCGGATTCTGGGAGGAACTCAGAACCTTCCAAGGTGTTTCCGACCAATCCGTAATCGTCATCTGTTCGAGACGCTTCGGCAGCGGGTTTCCGTCCGCATCATAAGTATAAGTCAGCACTCCGTGGAGAACCCATTTTGCCGGCTTCGAATTCCACACCCACTTCGCGCGGCTCGCAATCCAGATTTTCACCGGCTGATCCTGCTCGTCAAGTTGGATGACTACGACGTCTCCCATCTCATCGCTCAGCACAAGGGGAACACGCCCGACAAACCACGTCCGTCGATCCACTTCATTGACATGCATCCACCCGCGTTTTGACCAGAGCCCGTCCTTGGGACTGTTCCCATGCTCTTTGCCCCAATTCTCTTTTTTGGCCGTCTCGAGAATCGCATCTTTGTATCCCACCGAAATGGGAGCCCACTGATATTTGAGCGCCATTCCAATCAGGGAAGTATAGGCACCGATGACAAAGAGAGGGAAGAGAATGCGGGTGACGCTTCGCCCCGCACCGATCATACTGACTAATTCGTTCGATTTTGACATCTTGCTCATTGCAGAGAGTCCCGACAGGAGAATCGCGATGGGCATGACAAAGAGGACAACAAAAGGAACCTGCACCACATAGAAGGTGACCACCTGCGCCATTGAAAGACCAGTAAACGAGTTCCCGTTGTCCGTTAAATCGGCAATTACCCAGATCGCCATAAACGACAGGAAGCAGAACGTGAACGGAGTCAAAAAACTGTGGATCACGTATCGGTCCATGAGACTCAACCGAAAATACAATAACGCCACTACAGGAATGCTCAGGATGAGCCCCGAAATAAAAATGAGCTTTCCGAAATAGGCTGGAATCGAAGGCGTTTCGCCCGCGAGTGCCTTTCCCTGAATCGCTTCACGAGTTTCCATGATGTCCGTCGGGAGCCACACCGTGAGACTCGCCAAGGCAGCCAGAGAAAGTGCAATCACGATACCTGCCTTTCGCCGGTCAATCCCGGCATTTGAATGAACAAGAAGACTTACAAGGAATGCTGCGAGAGCGATAAAAGTTCCGAGTCCCTGAGACACCAGTGGAATCAGAGATGGGAGATCTCGCAGATTGCGATTGCCCTCGTCGATCTTGAGGGACTGAATCGCGTCACGGTACTCGAGGAGCGTGCTGGCGAAAAGAAGCGCGATTCCGAGAAATACGGCACCGATAAAAGCCTTGAGCGAAAGAGCACCCTTGTCGGTGCGATTGGAATAGTCCACTACGACAGTCCATCCACGCTTCGTGCGTTGAATCAAGCGACCTACGAGCGGGTTCCTTGTCAGGATGTCTATCATGAAGCATAGTGTCGGAGAGCGGATCTATCAGCGATCCTGAATGTTTGTCTCTCCGAACGAAACGAAGTTCGCTATATCCGATGGAACGGTCAAGGGCCAACATTAATTGGAACAATCCTACGAATTCCCCCATTCCGGCAGATCCGGGGGGGGCGGAATCGCGTGAATCGATCTCAGATCTCGCTCGACGGGTTCTTTTTTCCGACTCCATCGAGGAAAAACTCCGTCTCGCCCGCCGCCCCTTGTGCGAAGATTCCGGTGATTCAGGCGAGCGATCCCTTGCAGTTGCTGGGCCGATTGTTCCCGGACGCCCTCGGGAGCTTCGCTTCGCGACCGATTCTTCCGCTCGCCCCGGACTTCCCGGTAGGCCGGCCCTCGTCACGGATGCAAACCGGGGGGTTCTTCTGCATTTTTTCGCGAATCATGAGCTGCTCGCGGCCGAACTGATGGCACTGGCTCTTTTAAAATTCCCCGATGCACCGGTCGAATTTCGCCAAGGTCTCGCCAATACCTTGCGGGAGGAGCAACTCCACACCCGGTGGTATGTGAATCGGATGAAAGAGTGCGGGGTCGAATTCGGCCAATATCCGGTAAGTCGCTTTTTCTGGGAAGCGGTCGCGCAGATGCAATGCCCCCTCGACTACGTCTCCCGGCTGAGTCTGACCTTCGAACAGGCCAATCTGGACTATTCTCTGCACTATGGTCGTCTCCTCGAAGAGGCCGGGGATCGCCGGAGCGCCTCGATTCTCTTTCAAATTTACAAAGACGAAATCTCCCACGTCGGATATGGGCTCCAGTGGTTCCGACGGTGGAAAGAAGAAGGAGAGAGCGACTGGACGGCTCTCGAAAAGCGACTCCCCTTCCCGCTATCTCCGAGCCGTGCGAAAGGGAATCGCACCATATTCAACGAAGAAGGGCGAAGAACGGCAGGATTTGACGAAGACTATATTCGAAATCTGGCTCTCTTCGAGCGGTCCAAAGGGCGCACTCCCGACGTGTTCTATTTTAACCCGGAGGCAGAGCATCGCGCTGCCGTCTGGCCACGCCCCTATCACCCAGACAAAACCGCGCTTTCTGTGATCCGCGATCTGGAGATTCTCGCCGGATTTCTCGCAAAAAAGGACGATGTTCTCCTGATGCGACGCCCCCCCTCGCAAGGGCATCTCGCCAACCTGCGAAACTGCGGCCTCGCTCTTCCAGAAATCGAGTCACTGGATCCGAACGGTCGCCTCGTTTCTGGAAACTTGATCTTGGAACGGAAGGTCAACAGCATTCAGCCCTGGGGACTCTCCCCGGATCTCTCGACGATTTGCAGGCAGCTCCAACAATCGCAGGCGATCGGAAAGGCGCGGCTCACATGGGACGCTTCACGTCGCAGTCTCTACTCCAAAGTGGAGCAAGTCCGGCAACTCACCCGTTGGATGGAACCCTCGTTTGTATGTGATTCCGAGGCGACGGTGATTGCTGCCGTATCCGCTCTGAAAGAACTGGGATGGAAGGAAGGACTCTGGAAACGAGCTTTTTCCACGGCTGGTTCTGGAATGCTTCCCACGTTGCTCGACGAAACGACTCTCACAAATCGTCCTCTCTCTGAAAAGATTCTCGCCGAGGGCGGTATTCTTTTGGAACCCCTTCATGATCGAATTTTTGATTTCTCGATCCAATACGAAATAATTGATGGGCAAATCCGTCTCATCGGATTTGTAGAACAGGTCATTTCGCCACGGGGCGGGTATCGAGGGAGCCTCTCCCGGATCAAGTTTTGTGCCGGACTAGAACCTAACCTCGCCCGCTATCTGGCGGAAGAAGTTCTCCCGATCTATCACGAAGACGGATCTCTCGCTCGGGATCTGATCGAATTTGCCAAAACGGGCGGTTACGAAGGGCCGATGGGAGTGGACGCATACCTCTATCGTTCCCGCGAGGGGCATCCAGTACTGCGCCCGATTTGTGAAGTGAATCCCCGCTATACGATGGGACGGCTTGCTCACGAACTACGCCGTCAGGTCGCGCCTGGCCATGGTGTGCGTTTCCAGATCCTGAAGCCCGCAGAACTCCCCTTCCCCGCACCCGTTCCCCTTCTGGACACAAGAGGCCGGATCTGCGGAGGATCCGTAATCCTGACAGAAACCCATGAGGGAACCCGCTTTGCCGCAATGCTCTCTGTCGCCAAATCCTTTCCCCGTTCCATTCCCGAATGATTCGATTACCGCTCGGTCTCCTCCTCCTTCCTTTCCTCCTGTTTCCCGCACGAGAGGCGTGCTCGCAAGACCTCCCCTCCCCCCTGGTGGAGAGGGCAAGAAAAGCCTCGGTGGAAGTTCTCATCCGGGGACAGCTTCGCGGAGGAGGTGCCTTGATCGCCAATGGGGAAGGCCGAATTTTTGTGATCACAGCAGCGCACCTCTTTCGCAGCCCTACCGATACGTGCTCCGTTGTGACCTTGGATGACCGAATCCATCCAGCATCGCTCAGCGCCTACGATCTCGGCCATGATCTCGCGCTCTTGGAGGTCGATCCGGAAATGAAAGATTATGGAAATCTCGCCATTGCTTCCAAAACACCTTCGGAGACAACCTCCGTTTTTAACCTCGGCCCGGCCTTGAGTCGACGTACCCTCTTCTTGCCGGGTTCAGTTGCGCAGTCCCGAATCTCGTTCACCGATTTCTCCGTATCGAAGGATTATCTCGAGCACTACTTTATCGCTGGTATCAACCCCGCATTTTCCTCTGGCGGTCCATGGATCAATCGCAGCGGAGAAATCGTGGGAATCCAACACGGTAGATTAAAAGGGGATGAAGGTGCCCCTTCTTCTGGTTTGAGCATGGTCTCCACTCCCGAAGCGATCCGGATGTTGGTCAAATCAAATGCCGTGGCCGCTACTCCGGGCATCGGCGCCTACCTCTGGGAAACCCGCGCGGCGGACTATGCCTTCCGCGACAAACTACCTGAAGGCATCGAAGGGATCTACGCAAATCCCGTCTTCGATGGCCGCCCTTTGGCAACTGCCGGCATCAAGCCCAATGAGATCATCCTCACCTGCAATGACGAAGCGACTACCCGGACAGGGACCTTCCTCACCCTGATCCGAAGCAAACCAGTCGGGACCGCCTTTTCACTAAAGGTATTCTCAACTTCCAGTGGAAAAACTCGACAGGTGACGCTCACGACAGGTTCCCTTGAGGCTCTTTGGCGATAGCGACCTGCTCTCTCAAAAGGACGCGACCCACTGCGTTTCAATTTTTATCGCGCAGATACTTCTCGATTTCGAATTGCGCCCGCATCGCTTTGCCCCCTTCGTTGGGGCGATATTGGTTCGTGAGATTTTTATCGAGAATCCGAGCTTTGACGTTATCGCTCCATTGGATGTTGAAATATCCGATCAACTGGTTCCGAAGTTTTTTCTCATAAATCGGAAAAATCGACTCCACTCGAGTATCAAAATTCCTCGGCATAAAGTCAGCCGAGGACAGGAACACCTCCGGTTCACCGCCATTTTCGAAGAGGAGCATCCTCGAATGCTCCAGGTACTTGTCCACGATGCTGATTGCTTCCAGGGAACTCCCCTCTTCGATCACCAGAGAGAACATACTGCGAACGATCATCCGCACCGGCACACCTGCATCAGACGCACGCCGCATCAACTCGTTGGTTTCCGTGTCGGAAAAATTGTTCACTTTGATCGAGATTCCAGATGGTTTCCCTGCGCGGTGATTCTCAATCTCCTGTTCGATCTTCCGTCGGAGAAAGTTGCGTAGGTCGAACGGTGCGATCTGAAGATGTTTCAGCTGCGGTTTTTTGTAGGATTGACGGAAAAAACGGAACACTTCGGTAGCATCTTCTCCGATCTCCTGATCGTAGGTCATGAGGAGATGGTCCGCAAAAATTCCGGCAGTATCCTCATTAAAATTCCCTGTCCCCAGAACGGTGTAGCTGCGATTCCGTCCCGATTCCCGGCGAATGATCTGCACCATCTTGCTATGGACTTTCAATCCCTGAACCCCCAACTGCACCCGAACACCGGCGTCGCGATAGCGTCCCGCCCACTTGATGTTCGCCTCTTCATCAAAACGGGCCTGCGGCTCGACGAGGACAAACACCTCCTTCCCGTTCCGTGCGGCGGCCTGAAGTGCCTTCGCAATGCAAGAGCCCTTTGCGAGACGATATTGCGTCAGTGAGATGCTCTGGACGAGAGGATCGAGCGAGGCTTCCTGCAACAAAGTGATCAAATACCGGAACGGTTGATACGGTATGTGAACGAGGATATCGCACTTCCGAATCGCGGCGAACATCCCCGCATTTGCTTTGACAAACCCTTTCACGGAAACTGGCTCCGCCTTTTCGTATTTTAATCCCTTCACTCCACAGTCCGGAAAAGTGAGGAGATCTCTACGGTTATGATAACGAGCCCCGGGATAGAGCGAGTCAGACCGGGCAAGATTTAGCTTTCGCAGAATAAGATTGAGAAAGGGCTTTGGAAAATTCTCATCAAAATTCGCTCGAACCGGGAGTCCATCCTCTCGTGCCTTGAGGCTATCCTCCAGTTTTTCGAAATAACTCTCGGTAAAATCGTCATCAAACTCCAGTTCCGAATCTCGAGTAAACTTGATCGCAAAAGATTCATATCGATCATAAGGAAAGGTCGCGAAAATCTCATCGAGACCAAAACGGATGATGTCATCGAGGTACATCACCAGTTGCGTATCGCCTACCTTCGGCAACTGGATAAATCGGGGCAAATGCTGCGGGATCTCGATCAACGCATGCATGGGCCGCCCCGTCCCGTCCGACTTTGTCGCTTTTACGGCGAGATACATGGGGAGATCCTTCAACTTAGGCAGCTTCGCCGTCGCTTTGAGGATGATAGGGAAAATGTGAGGACTCACCTCCCGACGAAAATATTCCCGAAGATACCCTCTTAATGGCCCCGGCACGTCCCCTTCGTTGATGACTTTGATGCCGTTTTCTTCGAGATCTTTCTCCACACGACGATAGGCTTCATTAAACTCCACTCCGTATTTGGAGACGAGGGTTCGCACCGTGCGGAGGGTCAGGCTGGGATCCGGGATCTCGAGACGCTTCCATTCATCGCCGAGTGAGAGGAGACGCTTCAGCGTCGCGACTCTGACTCGGAAAAACTCATCAAGATTCGAACTATAAATCCCGAGAAATTTGATGCGTTCAAACAACGGCACGGTCGGATCTGCCGCTTCCTGCAGAACTCGGGCGTTGAACGATAGCCAGCTTTCTTCCTTACTCCGAAACTCGGTATCCATATCGCGCGAAGTCTAGCGAACCCACCTCACTTTACCAGCCTATCTTTGTGACTTTATTGAGGAAATTTCACGATCGATGCGAATCGTCCCGGTAAATGCATCCCCTGCCTGGAGTTGAAACTCCGTCGTCTGCGGAGTTACTGATTTTTGATCATAATCTCCGGCAAGGCGCGAGTCGTCGTCCTTCCCGATCCAGCGGAGCCCTTCTCCACCCGTCTGGATCGTGACAACACCCGATCCGCTCACCAGCTCAATCGTTGCCTCTTCTGCGGATGGTGCGAGTCGGATCGTGAGCGCCGCTTCCCCTGACTCTACTTTCAAGTGCCGGAGCCTTGCCCAAGGTATTTCCAGATTCAAGTTCGTCTGGACTTCCGCGAACCACCCACTCAAACGTTCCGTGTAGATCGCGGAAAGGCCGCCGCTACTTTCAGTATCAAGATAATTCCGGGAAATACGGGAAGTCGGAAGCCCGTGCCCGTAGCTGTTCGACTTCAGGAGAAACGCATCACCGGGTAGGATCTTCCCATTCCCTCCAACCAGGCGTAATTGAACGGTAAGCGGGGCATTTGCATCTAGTTCGTTCGAAATCGAGTAGATACGAGTTTCATCATAGGGGGTTGCCGCGAGCACGGCGATCAGGACCGTGACAGCGCCCGTCCCGGCCATGACCTTCCCCCAATTCGGAAGTTTTGAAAATCGCCCCCCTTTGGAAACGATCAGACTGCGATCCAGACCGAGAAGATAGTAGAGGATCAGCGGGGTGAGATAACAAATCACTCCGGCCCAGACCACATCGGTGAAAAAATGCCCTCCCTGTGTCATCCGGGCGATTCCAATGAGTCCACCAGCGACAATGCCACCAAAGAGGAAACCCTCTGCGATGACCCGTCGATGCCGCCGAAATACGAAAAAACCCGTGAGAAAAAAGAAACCCATCGTCGCATGACCACTGGGAAACGAATGCCCCGCACTGGTGGATTCTTGTACGAAAACTGGTAGAAAGGCACTCCGCCCACCAAGTTCCAGAATTTCACGGGGCCGTGGACGCCCTGAGGACGGCTTCAGAAGCCCATTCGTGATAAAACCAGGTCCGATGACGGCACTGAGCAGTACGAACAGGAAAACTTTTCGCCATTTCCGTAGAGGATTCGTTGTCCAACTGAGCAAATAGAATCCGAAAGCAGTAAAGACCGTCACCGCCGCCGGGAGCGTGCCCCAGTGATAGAGGATGCTCCAGAAAGGATGATCTCCCAGTTTCCACGAATTTCCCCCGACAAAATAGATCAATTTTTCGGCCCCGAGGTCAAACCCACTCACACGAGCCCATACGGTCAATCCCGCGACAAAGAGTGCCGGGAGCAGGAGCAAGGTCACCACTGGGAAGCGTTTCCCAGTCGGTGCCTTTTCCAAGCTACGGACCAGATCTCGCCCCCACTGACGGACGCAACTCGCTCGGGAAACGCCCGTTTCGGAAAGTGGATCAGAAAGCATTCGGAAAATTCAACAGGGTACGATCCGTGACCTTACCCTGTTTCGTTCGATAGAAAATGCCAAATCGGAGGCACCTCTCGTTGCTTCATCAGGGACAATCTACAATCCCACGAGCGGATGGAGGTTTTCCTTGCACCATTCTCCGTTCTGCAAGGTCACACCATCGGGATCCTCCACGGCGACATGGGCTTCATCTTCGCAAATGATCCAGCCCTTGTAGTCGCGCTGCACAAGCCACTCGGTGATACGATGAAAATCGAGTTTGCCGGTTCCCATCTGCGCCCATGGCTCCGGTCCGTTGCCGGAGAAGTCCTTGTAATGAATGTGATTCACGAGATGTTGCCACTTATTCAGCGTCTCGATGACATCCATTCCCCCACGGATGATGTGCCCGACATCCGGAGTCCATCCCGTGACAGACGGATCGAGGGAACTGAGCACCACGTCGTAGTCCTCCTGCGTGCGCACGATCGATGCCGGCGGGCTGTTCGGGTGGTAGGAGCAGACCAGTCCCGCGTCGGTCGCCCGTTTTGAGACAGCATTCACGTTTCGCGCTACATTGAGGCGGCGACGATGGAGATCATTCGTACGGCCGCTCGGGAGCGTCACCGTTCCGAGCATTGCTCCGGGGAAATGCTTCAAAAAATCGATCGTGAAATCAGCCGCGGTACGTTCATTGGGAGCCTCTGTTTCTCCATCCCATGCACAAACGAGAGCAAGACCGCACAAGTTCATGTTGTGCTCGGCAAGGACGTCTTTGAGTTTCAAAGGATCACAGAAATCCCCGAGCCAATATTTTCCACAGCCGAGGGCACTTTCGGAAATCTCCAACACCATCGGCTCGATCCCGGTGAACCCGGCCTGGGAAGCCACTTTGATCATATGATCGAGCTTGTTGTCATAACCCTTCCCCGTTCCCTGCATGAACCAAGTGTAGACCTGTGAACCGAATTTAATTTTCGACATAATAAATGAGTAGCTGTTGTTAAATGAGTGTAGTCCCTTGTTAATCAGTGGCTTTTCAACCATTCGAACACTCTTGGGTTAAAATCAGCGAGAACCTCCCAGTGAAACGCATGACCTGCTCCGTCGTAGAAATGGGAATCGCAATTCGGGATGCCGGCAGCGACTTGCTGCCCCATCCAGGAGGGAGTAAAAATGTCGTCTTTTCCACCCAGGACAAAACACGGCGCGGCGATCTTCCCGAGATCCGCAAGGACATCGTGATTGACGCAAGCAGCAACCTGCCCTCGAAGGCCATGCAGTGGTTGGGGGCGGGGGTTCGTATCAAAATCTTTACGACCGGAAACGAGACCTTCGTAGGCTTCGTCATTGTCCCAGAACGGTTTCGTAAAGATCAAGAGCTGGATCCATTCCATGAACTGTTCGTTATCAAGATGGGCTTTGCAGACCGCCATATGGTCGAAGACCGACGCCGCGTATCGATCGACCTTTGCCCAGGGGCACATCAAAACGGCACTTTGCACCTTCTCCGGATGACGAAGGCAAAGCTGCTGGGCAATGATGGATCCCATGGAAACCCCGACGATTCGCGCTTTTTCGATGCCGAGAGCATCCATCAGCCCCGCATAGTCATCCGCCATCATTGCGCTGGAGTAGTCCCCGGGAGGTTTGTCAGTCTGCCCGACTCCCCGATTGTCCGCCATGATACATCGGAACCCGCTGCTCCACTCTGCGGCATGAGCCTCCCAGACATCTCCCGTGGCTGTGATGCCCATGATCAGGACAAGAGGATCGCCGGAGCCTCGCTCCTCGTAGTAGATCTGAATTCCGTTTGCTTCAACGTGTGGCATAACTAAGATTGTTTTTTGGATTGCGTCAGGTCTCCAAGATTCCACAGGCTCGCTCGTAGTGTCCAGAATAAATCACGATTTCCTGTATCGAATCACGCCATTTTCGATCCTTGCGGTTCCATTATTGGACTTTTTGCGAGCATCGCATGGAAAAGTTTGCTCTGTCGGGAGGATTTTGCAGCTTCCATTTTGACAAAAGGATGTGAGTTGCTACTTAGTCACAAACCTGATTCAAGAAAAAATCGGTTTCTGTCCCTTCTCCATGGGGAATGGCCTGCCTAACGAACTGCTTCCATTGAACTGCGCCAAAATCATCGTTCCAAGATTCCTGCGATTGCCTGCGTGGGCGCTGGCATGGGCTGCGATCGCCCCCCTCCTCTTTTACCCTGCGAACGGAGGCGATCTCGGGGGAATCATCGTAAACGACAAAATCCCGATTACTGGTCCGAGATTCTGCGACCTTTTCGATCACGCGACGATCTACGACAACCCGGACACGCTCGCTCTCCAGAAATTCTCGTTTACCGGACGCCTCCAGGCCGACGCCGCGTTCTTCGAAGCGGACAAGGGCGATTTCGACGAGCTCCTCTGGCGTCGATTCCGCATGGGAGCAAAATCAAAACATTTCAACGATATCACGATTCACGCCGAAGCCTCGTTTGACTTGGTTGATTCCGATCCTCTCTATGAGATGCTGACCGACGCCAACGTCGAATGGGCACCGAGCGATGCGTTTGCTCTGAGTCTCGGCAAGCAAAGCGCTCTCTTCACGATGGATGGGGCGACCTCTTCCAAAAAACTGCTTCGCATGGAACGCGGTCTTCTCGCCAACAATCTGTGGTTCTCGGAAGAGTATTTCACCGGTGCGACAATCAGTGGCGAGGTCGATCACTGGATCTACTACTTTGGGATCTTTTCCTCTGACGGCGGACCGGAATTTGGAGATTTCGAAGCGGGTAATTTCTCGCTTCTTTCCTTGGGTTATGATTTTGCCGACACACTTCACGTCGACAAAGCGATTCTCCGCGCGGACTACGTCCACAATGATCCCTCCGGACAGGGTGTCCTCAATACCGGCAATTTCGCCAAGGTAGGGTCCCTCAACGCCGTGATAGAAAACGGAAAATGGGGACTCCGCAGTGACTTCGCAACAGGCGAAGGCCTCGGCGCACAGAGCGATCTCTTCGGCATCGAGATCATGCCCTATTACAATCTCACAGACAAACTACAGCTGGTGAGCAGCTACAATTCCGTTCACAGCAACGAACCGAACGGGGCACGTTTCGGTCGCTACGAAAACCGGATCGAGCGCGGACGAGCCGACGAAATCCATGAATTTTACTTCGGGTTCAACTACTACCTCTGCGAGCACAATTTGAAGTGGCAGACGGGAGTGCAATACACCTCCGCAGAGGATATCGCCTCTGACGGCGGAAACTACGACGGTTGGGGCCTTTCCTCTGGTATCCGCATCAGCTGGTAGGTGATCCGCCCGCAGACGCCCTTTTCTTTCCACGGCAACGAGACAATCGGCACCTCTCTCATTCCGAGATTCGCCTTGCGAGATTCGCCTTGCGAGTTGGTCTTCCCTCTTTTACTAGGGTGC
>JAGPCC010000206.1 GCA_018058245.1 Verrucomicrobiales bacterium | reverse complement strand
AAGACCCGTGATCGTCTCGGCGCGGAGACGATTGCTTCTGGCGCGATCTTTCCTCCGGTCATTTCACTGGAGATGCCTCGGGGGCATTGTAAGGTTCGGCACCCATGAGAAAAGCATTTCCAATTCTTCTGAGTTTCACGATCCTGGTGGGGGTGCTGCTCTGGATTTTTGTCCTGCGAACTCCGCCCGGTCCGGCTGCTCTTCCAGATCCGTCGGAAGCTACGATAGCGCCCACCGCTCCGATTCCGCCGCTTGTTCAGCCACCACGGGGCTTTATGGCGGATTGGAGTTCGCTGAACGCCTACCAGGACACCATTTCGGCCCCGGAACTGCGGAACCTGCTGGAGACGGTCTACACCGTCGACGACACCTGGAAACAAGTCATCGAGATCGATGAGGCCACGGCGACGATTCAAACCGCAGGCGAACCGTTTGTGCTCCGCTTGCGGCGTCCTGATCTCCCGGCACCGGCAAGCGTGAAACGTTATTGGAGGAGTGAGGTCCCGTTGCGGGACCTGCACATCGCGATTGATCCGGGTCACATCGGGGGCGATTTCGCAGCGATCGAGGAGCGTCAATTTGGATTACCCAATGACAAGCCGGTCCGTGAGGGGGAACTCACGTTACAAACTGCGATGCGACTTAAACCGCTCCTCGAAGCGATGGGGGCTCGAGTCAGCCTGGTTCGGGAGTCGAATACCCCGGTGACAAAAAAGCGGAGCGCCGATTTCCTCGCGCTCTATCGGAAGTACAATCCGCAATGGCCCGACGCACTTCTCCAGCCGTACGCGAACGGTCGGTTCTATCGACGTGACGAGATTGTGGAACGGGCAAGAATCGTCAACGAGGAACTAAAACCCGATCTGGTTCTCTGTCTGCATTACAATGCTTCGAGCGGCAGCGGGGACTGGTCTACGCCTGGTGCGCCTGTCTTCGTCGAGGAAAATCATTTCCATCTTCTGCTCAATGGTGCCTACACCGTCGACGAAGTTCTTGATGAAGGAGATCGTTTTGAGATGCTGGAGCGCATTCTCCAGCGCACTCACGAGCGAGAGGCCGCTCTCGGCGAAGTCGCTGCGAGGGTCTTTTTGAAGCGCAGCGGACTGACACCCTATTCCTACGATCCGGAATCAAAGCGTGCCCGGAACGTGAACGGCCAGCCCGCCCTCTGGGCTCGCAATCTGCTCGCGAACCGATCGTATCTTTGTCCGGTTCTCTTTTTCGAACCCTATGTAATGAACAACGCCGATGTCTACGCAAGGATTCAGGCAGGCGACTACGACGGGGAAAAGCTTGTCAATGGGGTCCTTCGACCCTCCATCATGCGAGAATATGCCGAAGCAGTCGGGGCGGGGATCGCGGAGTTCTATGGAACGGGCGCAGGGAAGTGAGACCGGTGCAAGCGGCGACCATCATTTCAGGGGATGCTGATGGAACGGAGTTGGACCGGGAAAATCTCAGGTCAGTCTTGCGAATCCCGTGTGTTTTACGGGCCCACCGATTCGGTTTGTGATGTCGTTGTCACGCACAGCGTCAGCCAGTTCACCGAAAACCTCGTCGAGGGCGGCGAGGTAGGACTCCACATGACGCGGTTCGTGGGCAAGCATCGCGTTGAAACCTCCGGCGGCAAGGTAGCCGCGCTTCAGCATCCGGGCGGTCATCAGAGTAGTGAGGGCGGCGGATTCGGGATGATCAAAAGCAAGCAGAGCCAACTCGGGACGCCCCGGAGTTTTCACGGAAAGCCCATGTTTACTTCCGAGGGACTGCCAGCCTTCCGTGACCAGGGTTCCGATTTTTTTGAGATGAGCCGGAACATCGTGGGTCATCATTTTTTTGACACAGGCAAGGGCCGCCGCAGGTCCGACCCCTTCCGTCCAGAAGGTGCTGGAAATGAAAGAAGTCTGCGCGGCCTGCATCACCGCAGAAGTGCCGATAATCGCCCCGATCGGAAACCCGTTGCCGAGAGCTTTGGCGAATACAGCGATGTCGGGATTCACACCGAACTTCCGATGGGCACCACCGAGACAGAGTCGCCAGCCGATGGAGATTTCGTCAAAAATCAGTCGGGCACCGATCTGGTCGCAGCGTTCGCGGACTCCTTCGAGGAATCCAGGGGCTGGATCGACAAAACGGGTCGGTTCCATCACAATGGCGGCCAGTTCGGAACCGTGCGCGGCGATCAAGGCGTCGAGTTCGGCGAGGTTGTTGTAGTGAAATGTCAGGGTGTTGCCGGTAAGCGCCGACGGCACTCCAGCGGGATCGAGACCAGGCAGGAGATGGGCGTTGAGTCCGCTGGACTCCGAAAGATTCGCGGCGAGATACCAGTCGTGCCAGCCGTGGTATCCACAGATCGCGATCTTGTCCCGCAAGGTAGAAGCTCGCGCAATACGGACGGCGGCGGCCATCGATTCGCCACCGGCACGGGTGAAGCGGGCGTTCTCCGCCCATGGATGAATTTCGATGAGCAGCTTGGCCAGTTCGACTTCGTCGTGGGTTTGCAGGGTCGCCATGGAGCCGAGGCTGACCCGCCGAATCACGGCGGAGTTTACATCAGGATCGCTGTAGCCGAGGATGGTCGAGAGGATGCCGCCGAGGCTCATATCGAGGTAGCGATTGCCTGAAATATCAATGACCTCGCAACCGCGTGCCTCACGGTAGTAGGCAGGCCATTGATCGGGCGCGAACATCTCGGGCCGTTTGCTGAGCAACTGGGTGCCACCGGGGATGATCTCCTTCGCTGCGCGATAGGCCTCTTGCACATCGGGCATGGTGCGGGGCAGCGGCAGTCCGAGAAGTCGGCGCGCGGCGAGGCAGAAAATTTCCTCCACGTCGGCCGCCGCGAGGTGCTGATTTCCACAGGCCTGCTTCAGGGCGAGGAGGGACTCGATCCCGAGCAGGGTCGGACGAGCAAAGCGGGACTTACTAAAGTCGGCCCGGATCTCGTCGAGCCAGAGAAAACCGTCTGCGAGATCGACGCATCGGCTTCTCATTTCGGTGACGCAGAAGTCGGCCCCAAACAACAATCGAGTAGGCCCAAACACTTGGAGGATAGCCTCGAAGGCCTCGGGCTCACAGACGGCTGAGGTGTCGAAGTAAACGTTGTCGAGTCCCCGGATGGTCTCGATCCCCTCTACGGTGTGTTTTCCGCAGAATCCCCGAGCGGCATGAGCGAGGATCAATTTGGCACCGGGATATCGTTCGCAGTGAGACCGGATGTATCGCTGATTTTCTGGTTCAGCTAGGGCGCGTGGCAAGACCATGTGAAGCATGATGATCAGTCCTCGACGATCGGCCATTTCCCAGGCCCATTCTGGAATGAACTCTTCGGTCGGCGCAAAAAGGGTGTCGGTGCGCTCTGCAAAAAGATGATAGACCTTGAACCCGACAAAACCATCCTCCTCCACCTGCCGCTCGACTGCCGTCGCGTTCTGGCGCGGGGTCAGGATCATGAGGCCACGTGAGTGCGGGTCGCCTTTCATCTCCCCGGCGAGGTGCTGGTTGGCGGCATCGACGTCGAGGATGCGGGTGGGAAAAGGAAAAAACAACCCGCCGGTCGGGCAGCGATCCGGCATCCACAGGGAGAGTCGTTCGTCGTAGACGGCACGGGTCACGACCGGTGGTCCGGCGGCGGCAAGGGCGGGCGTCGGGGAACCGAGATCGACCGTCCGCCAAAGATGGGCGTGGGCATCAAAGGAGCCGGGGGGAACAAAGTCCGCTAAATGACGATGCCAAAGATCGAGATCGTAGTCGGTGATCTCGGCCCAGACGTAGGGGTTGATGGGGTGTTCGCTGCTCATCACTCGGCGACGTAGAGTGCATACAATTTGGCATCACCCGTTGTAGGCAGCTCAACGCGTAGGGCAAAAGTCTTTCCTGCGGGAACCTCCTGGGAGAAAGGGACCTCGACCCGAGTACCGGAGCTCGTGACTCGGGCGAGGGATCCTTTCACGGGTCGCGCGAATTCGTCGAGCAATTGGACCGTGATCGGATGCTCGGCACTAACACCCTCAACATTCAAAAAGACTTTGGAGGGGTTGGTTCCCTCGAATGGAGCCGTCTCGAAGTGGGCGGACGAGTCAGGCACTTTTTGTGACAAATACCCGAATCCATCGCGCCGCAGCGTCGCAAGACCGATCTCCATGTTCTTCAGATTGGCACTCGTGTCCCAGTGCGAATACCAGATCATGGTTTGATCACCTTCGTTCACAAAGGCGTGCCCTTGCAGGATCGCAATGTCGTCCCACTCACCCGGTTTGCCGTGCGGGATGACCTTGTGATCGGGGATGGGCTCGCGAAACTGAATGCCGTTGTTGCTGAGAACGAGGCCGAGATCGATGCGCACTCCGTCGTTCCAGTTTTTGCCCTCTGCGGGTTTCTCTGGAGCGTCCTGCCAGAGACCGTTCAGACCAACGATGACGTTTCCGCGATTCCACAACCCGGCCCCCATGTGCCCCTGCTGACCTTTGATTGGTGAGGATGTTAGTTGCCCCGGGCGAGCAAGAGCGAATGCTTTGCTATCGGACCAGTGATCGAAATCGGGCGAACGGTAGGTCAGAGTGACACGCCCCACGTCGCTGCCGTCCATGCGCCAAGTCCAAGGGGAAATCAACTGTCCTGGAGCATGATAGAAATTCCCCCACTTATAAAGCCCGGAAACTTCAAAACGTTCGTTGCCAGCATTCATGGGGCGATCACCGACCACTTTCCAGCTCAGACCATCCGCGCTGGTGGCGGCAATGAAAGCACCCCAACGCCGTTCGTCGGGGCCGATGCCACTCCGGCCGCCCCTGACATCGGCGAACTCAGGATGGGCAATGTAGACGCATTTAAAGCGACGGCTCGGATCGGGGTCCTCGGGTTCATGAAGGATGCTGAGGAAGTCATTCACCTTGGCCAAGGACGGGACTTCGGATTCGATGAGGCAGATGTTGTTCTTTTTGTTTCCGTTGAAATCGACCAACCCGAGGTCCGGTTTTGTCCAGGTGATGCCATCGTCGCTCTCCGCGTAGCACATCGGACGCCACCAGCCGGGGGCCTGGCCCGATTTGACCTCTGTTTCGAACATGCCGAGATACCACATTCGAAATTTCCCGTCGAGCTTCATCACGGTGCCATAGAGAATCGCATGACCGTGATCGGGTGCTCCCTCGGGACCACGACGCAGCACGGGATTGTCCGGATGTTTTGTGGCAGTGACAGGAGTGACAAAAACGTTATTCCGCCAGGGAATCGCGTGGTCATCAAAGGAAAAAAATACCGCCTCCTTTGTCTCGGGTCCACCATCGACGGAGACACCGGCATTCACCGGGATGGTTAAAGCAGTGAGCAAAGTGGTGAGGGAAAAGAGAATGCGTTTCATCAGAAATGGGAAGAATATTGGATTTGTCAAAATGGGGATCAGGCACCCGGGAGTGTCCAGTGAGCCTGTCTGAGGACGGCGAGCTTATGTTCTTTCATGGTCTCATACCAAACTGTCAGGAGGGAGCCGTCACCAAGTTCAACAGTGCTGGGATATCCGAGATCGCCCCCGAGACCGTCACTAGAAATGGAGAGCGCTTCGCCCCAGGTTCTTCCGTTGTCGATGCTGATTCGAGCCTGATTCCCGAAGGGGGGGAGGCGGTGTCCGTAGGACATCAAAAGCCGTCCGTCGCGCAACTTGAGCAGGTGGGACGGCAGCCCATAACAGATGGGGCGCGGCACGCTCCAGGATTTGCCGCCGTCGGTCGAATCCGACTGCAAAGTCCAGCCTGCGTTTTTCTTGTTGTGGTTGCGAATCTGCGCAATGAGCGTTCCATCCTCTGCTTCGACGGCGTGCAACTCGTGGTACCCTTTCTCCACCTCGTCGCCCTCGCGGGTGGGGATGTCCGCGAGCCATTTCCATGTTACTCCATCGTCCTTCGATTCGCAGACGCCGATCTTTTTTTCACCGGTCCACAGGGTTTTTCCGACATAAAGCAGTCGCCCATCTTTCAACTGAATCGGTCCATGCGGACTGTTCACAATGGTGGGGAGTCGAGTCGACCAGGTTTTGCCGCCGTCGGTGGAACGAATCAACCACTCCCCCAAATCCGCCTGACGTTCTTCGTCAGTGAGGCGGTCGTGGCACGCCTTCCAACGTCGGAGTTGTTCTTCCTCCATTGCCTCGTTTGACCAGCCCTTGGCGGAGTATTCACCAAGTCCTTTGCCGGATTTGAGATGAGTTTCGTAAGCCAGAGAAGTGAAGGTCGTAACAAGGAGTGAACCCTGAGCCGTTTCCAGGACACCGGAGTCTCGATCATCGATGGCACTGTCGAGGAGGACCCGCGGCCAAGTCCAAGTCTTTCCGTCGTCCTTGGAAGTCATTGCGTGGACCTGTCCGAAGGGACACACGTGCGAGACTCGACCGCCTGACCAGGTGAGCCAGAGTTCTCCGTCTTCTCGACGTGCTAGGGTCGACCAGCCGTGGTAAAACTCCGGCTGTTGCGAGATGATTTTTGTCTCCAGAATGATTGCCTCGTCGGCGGCGGAGACGAGACATGGTTGGACAACGATTGCGCCAAGGGAAGCGACTCCCGCCGTTTTTAAGAAATGTCGGCGGTCGGTGGAAGGGGGAAAATCAGAATTCATGGGGTCTTTTGTTTGGGTAAGGAGGTTTCATCGGCACCGATAGTAGCGGGAACCGTATCGATTGTTTCCCAGCGTGAGTCAGTCTCACTGCCAGTGAGTTTTTGAAAGTCGGCGAATGTCTCACGGGTAAAACTGGTCTGAGCAACTCGAAGACTTTTGAAGTCGTAGGAGTTGCCTGTTCCTTGCCAGATCGCGTTGGGAAAGATCAAGGCTTCCGGTTTCGCCTCATTGCCTCGAAACCAACATTGCCGAAAGTCGACCGCACCGCTCGGAGTGAGCATCACATTGATCCCTTCAAAGGTGCATCGCTCGGCCAGCAGAAATCCGCCGCGTCCGATGCGGAGTTCCTGTGGCTCTCGACCAACCCGCCGAATGAGAACGTTTTTCAGGGTGACTTCACATCGCTGACCCTCCTTGAGAAGATTGCCATCGACCCAAAAGGTTCTTGCGGCGCTGCTTTCGATCAGAGCGTTCTCCACCGAGTGCTTCCGTCCGATGAAGTAGAGGTCGAAACCATGGCAGTCTTTGATGAAGACGTTCTTGTAATGCGTCTGGCTGGTCCCGGTGTCACAAAGTCCGGTGGCATTGCCGATGCTGGTAAAACCGTCGATGTGACAATCTACATCCTCATGGGCGCTGAATCCGTCGTCGCCGCATTCAATGGCAGCGATGTTTTCGTAGACCAGGTTTCGCTGGGCACCGTGGACATTAAATCCGTCGTTGTAGACATGGGTGCAGGTAATGTTTTTGATCGTGAGCCACGAACCGCTCTGACTCTGAACTACGGCACTGCTGCGCTTGGGGTACCGAATCTTGGCGGCATCGAGATCCTGGCCTGGGGCGAGTTTTAGATAAAAGGCCTCCTCATCTCTCACAAAGGTCCACTCACCCGGCTGGAGGTCGGCGGGCAATTTCAGAGGTTCGCTCGGCCCTTTGGAACAACGGCCCATCCATTGTATCTTGCCATCCCAGAGTAGGAACCAGCGGCTCACGATGGCGTCATCGGTAGTGGGATAGACTTTTTGGCGCCGATACAGATCGGGTGAGACCAATTCCCATTCGGCGCTGGTAATAGGCTCGCTCCCTTCGAGCACGGCTCCGTGTCCATCGAGCGTGATCGGTTTACCGGGAAGGCCGTGCTTGTTGGTGAAGTCGGCGCTCTCGTAGTAGGTGCCGGGTGTAAGGTGGATCGTATCACCTGCCTGAGCGAGTTTCATGGCACGGGCGATCGTTTTCACGGGCCTGCTTCGGCCATCGTTGACGTCGTCACCGTCGGTGGGATGTACATGAATGTCGGAGGAAGCGTCCGGGACGGAACTTGGGCGACGAGACATCGCGGTTTCATTTTGCTCGGGAGTGACCTCGCTGAAAGTGTTCATTCGCTGGGTCAGATCGACCACTCGCCAGGCCAGATCGGCGAGCCTCGGATCTTTCCCATCATCGCGAATCTGTCGCAGAGCATCCGCTCCCTCCTCCCCCAAATCGAGGAGGGCATTGCCGATGACACGCCACCCCCAATCATGATCGGCGAGAGAGTCGTCGGCGTGACGATGGAATGCCAGGAGAAGCGATTCTAAGATTTTCGGTCGCAGGGTGTTCAGTTCGAGTTCGTTCCGTTTTGCGATTACGCCGAGAGAGACGGCGGCGCGATTGGCGACCGCAATGTCCTCCGCGACAAGTGTCCCGATCAGGATCTCGGCCGCTTTTGGACTCTTGCGAACGTTGCCAAGTGCTTCCGTTGCCGCGAAGCGGGGGAAACGGGTCGCGTCCTGTAGTCCGGCTTCAAAGGTCGGCAGCATCACTGCGGTCGCGTTGGGCAGGAGCGCACGCATCGCGACTTCCCGAACACGGGAGTCGGGTGCGGTTACTGCGGAAGTGGAAAGCACCTCGATGGGGATCGGTTGGATCCGTCGCAAAGCAATGACGGCACATTCCCGGAGCATGTGGTTGCCGTGTTTCTCCACTGCGGCGAGCAAGGCGGTCGCCGAGGCTGCTCCATGAGTCTGAGCCAGGGCCAACGCAGCGACACAGCGAACACCGT
>JAGPCC010000205.1 GCA_018058245.1 Verrucomicrobiales bacterium | reverse complement strand
ACCCAGTTCCGAGGACGGATTCATTGAAACCCGCTTCCGGGTTCGCGCGAGGATTCGTAAGGAGGTCTCCGGCAATGTGTTCTTTCACAAATTGATCGTAGGGAACGTCTGCGTTGAAGGCGCGGATGAGATAGTCCCGGTACTCAAAAGCGTAGTTGATCGGGTAGTCGAACTCGTGCCCGTAGCTGTCGGCATACCGGACGAGATCCATCCAGTGTCGTGCCCATTTTTCGCCGAAATGCGGAGATCGCAGGAGCGTCTCGACGACGGCCTTTCGTTTGTCAGGATTTTTTTCGGAGAGAAATTGGTGGATTTCCTCTCGCGTCGGCGGCAGTCCGGTGAGGTCGAAGGTGACACGACGCAACCAGGAACGCTCGGTCGCGGGAAGAGCGGGAGCGAGCCCGGAGTCCTCGATTTTTTGTAAGATGAAATGATCAATCGGGGACTGTGACCAATCCCGATTGGTCGTGTCAGGAACCGACGGAAGAGCAATCGGACGCCAGCACCAGTGTTCTGCTTTTCGCTTCGCTAGGTCAAACGATTCTCGGTGAGAGTCGTGGTTCGCTGTCGGCGGTTCTTCGTCGGGCCAGGGAGCACCGGCGGTGATCCATTGCCGGAAATCTTCAACAACTTCCGGAGCGAGTTTCTCCTTTGGTGGCATTCGGAGGTCCGGATTGCCATAAGCGATCGCTTCGACGAGAAGGCTATCGCCGGGTTTGCCCGGAATGATCGCGGCACCAGTGTCGCCGCCGGTGAGGAGATGCTGCAAATGATCCACCTGAAGAGATCCCTTTAGTTTTTCCGATTCGGCACTGTGACAACGAAAACATTTATCAGCGAGGACGGGCCGGATCCTTTCTTCAAAAAAGGAAAGGGCATCCTTCGAGACACCAGGTTCCGCGCTCGCGAGGTGGCCGAGCGAAAGGAGCACGAGAAAAGATGCGAGTCTGCAATTCAAAATCATAGGCATGACGACTGGACACGACTGTACCCCCATTCCTGGAAAAAGAAGGGGACGTTTTTGAGGTGAATTGGGTCGGTCTCCGGTGGCAGGAGACGTCTCCGTTCTTCCGCGATGCTTGCCATCGGGGTCGTGCTTTGGTAAATAAGAGAGATGAGGTTCCATTTCCAGCTTCTTCTCCTCTCGATCGCTGTCTCCTGTCTTTCTGCACCGAAATCCGCTGCGGCGGAAAAGCCGATGAATGTCGTATTTATCCTGACCGACAACCACGGAGCGTGGACTCTCGGTTGTTATGGCAATCCTGACATTCGCACTCCCCATCTCAACCGCATGGCGGAGGAGGGGATGCGGTTCACGCGAGCACTGAGCAGTAATCCGGTCTGTTCGCCGACGAGGGCGACCTTTCTCACCGGCCTCCTCCCGTCCCAACACGGAGTTCACTCGTTCCTCGACCCGAAATACATGATGGGTCCCGAGGCATATTACACGCTCGAGGAGTTTGAGACTCTCCCGGAGATCCTTCACTCGGAGGGCTACACCTGCGGTCTGGTCGGGAAATGGCATCTCGGGGCAAATCTCACTCCGCAGGATGGTTTTTCCACCTGGGTGACGATGGCGCGCGGCAGCACGGTAGATTTCTACACCGACCCCATCATTGAAAATGGGGAGGTAAAACCGACACCGGAGTACATGACCGATCTCTGGACTCGCCGGGGGAAGCAGTTCATTGAAGAACAGAAGGATAGGGAGAAGCCATTTTTCCTTTATCTCGCCTACAACGGTCCCTACTGCTTGGGGCCTCTCCTCCTTGAACCGGCGAAGAATCGTCATGCAGCATTTTACGCAGATAAATACCTGCCTTCTTTTCCTCGCGATTCCGTGCATCCCTGGCAGTTCAACAATCTCGAATACCACAACAACGACGTCAGCATTCGACGGGTCGCGGCAGAAGTAAGTGCGGTGGATGATGGCGTCGGCGAAATTCTAAGAGCGCTTCAGGAAAACGGAATGGACAAAAATACCCTCGTAGTATTCGCCGGTGATCAAGGGTGGATGGGCGGACAGAATGGATTTTTCGGGATGGGGGATCACACCCGTCCGATCGGAGCGCACGATCTGATGATGCAGATTCCCTTTCTTTTCCGGCAGCCCGGAACGGTGGTTCCGGGGACGAGTGATCTGCTCGTTTCCAATTACGATTTTCTTCCGAGCGTTCTCGATCATATCGGTCTTGCGAATCGAATCCCCCAATCACCTGCGTCACCGGGCCGCAGCTTTGCCCCGGTTTTGAAAGGGGATACCATCCCCTGGAACAATGAAATGGGATACGAATTTGAAGGGTGCCGGGCTTTCCATACCGATGATTGGAAAATCGTGCTTCGCAAAAACCCTGCCGGACCGTCCGAGCTTTATGACATGAAGAATGATTCGATGGAGCGGTTCAATCTTTTCGGGCAGGTCGAGACCGCGAAGATCCAATCCGAAATGATTCACAAATTGAACACGTTTTTCGATCAATATGCCGATCCAGAATACGACATCTGGAAAGGGGGGCGGTCCAAATCGCGCCGTCTTGTACCTGGTGAGACGGAGTAAAGAGGGTGCAGTCGCGGACCGGACCCTGTTCGGTCACGGGAGGGTTCTGTTTCAATCCTTTGGGGATGGACAAGCGCTCTTCGAGAGCCATATTCCGGGATGCGATCCATTCGAATTCTTTCTCTTTGTGTGATTTTCGGGGCATCTCCGGCGCTGTTGCGGGCGAAGGAATCATCTGCGGAAAAGCTGTTGAACTCGGCCATTCGGAACCCCGGAACCTTTTCACAGATGTGCGATATCCAGTTCGTTCCGAAAAAGGCCCCCATCCCACTGTATGGTCTGTTGATCGATTCGGAGTTCCAGTTTCGTACGGAGACGCTCGCGAAGTTGCGAGCGAGTCGCCCGGACGTCATTTCCGTTTTGGTGAAGAAGTTGGAAGGAATCGACCTGTCCGTGCCCCCGGTCGAGGGCGAGATGAAACTTGGTTCCAACTTTGATTCGCTGGAAAGCACCGGTCTGGATCCCAATCATCTCAGTCAGCTTCTTCTGAATGTCGTGATCGACCTGAACGCAGTGGAGTGTCTCCCGGAATTGCTGCGTCTGGAGCAGGATCTCTCCCGGAGGTTGGAGGCCAATTTCACGGAGCCTGCGGCCAATCCAGTGCCGGAGTTTCAGTTAGAAGGTGGTTTTGTGATCGGATCTTCGGAGAGCTTGAGCAAAGAAAGCGAAGCTCGGGGAGATCGGGATCTTACGGAAAAAGAGGAAGCGGAACGGGAAGTGGCTTACCAGCGTGCCACTGCGATCGTCGTGCAGCGTGATCTCCTCGCGACGATGCTTGTCCTGCTGCGGCAGGAAAAATTCCCCCCACTTCTGTCCTCTGCGATTGAAAAAAAATATGCCGACGTTCTCAAGCGTGAGGCCGCTGAGGAGAATTTTGCAATGATCAAAAGCGGAGCCGACATCAGTGCGAGCGATGCGGAATCGATCGCGATCGATCCCATTGTCGGAGTTCCGTTCTATGCGGGACGAAAGAGCACGGAAATCCAATATAGTCCGAAAGTCCGTCAGCAGATCATCGACTGGGCGAGGTCCTACCTCAGCACCCCGGTGGAAAAGAGACTGGGAGCTTCCGGAATGTCTCCTCGACCATATGTTCGCTAGAGTTCTCCTGATCTTGATCTGCCTCGATGCAGGTGTTCTCTGGGCAGAGGGGGCACCACCGCAGGAGGATGGACCGAATGGGCATCGTCTTGTCATCATTCCCGCAGGCGAGTACCCCGTCGGCACCGAGGGATTTGAACCAAATCCGTTTCGCACTGTTTCGTTGGGGGCCTATGCGATCGCGACGACGGAAACGACAAACTCCCAGTTTGCCGCTTTTGTTCTGGCGACTTCGTATGTGACGGATGCAGAGAAACGGGGGAATGGGAAGGTCTCGCTGGAGGGAATGGCTGATTGGGCCTGGAAGACCATCAAAGAGGCGAACTGGCGTCAGCCCTTTGGCCCGGACGGGGAAATGGCTGCGGATCATCCCGATGACCCTGTCACGCAGATTTCGGGTGCCGATGCTGAAGCCTATACCAAGTGGGTCGGCGGACGGCTCCCGACAAACGAGGAATGGGAAGTCGCGGCGCGTGCTGGCAGTGTCTCGCTTTTTCCGTGGGGGGATCGCTTTGATGTTGGGAGGGCGAATGTCTGGAACGGAGCAAGTCACCGCAAAAATCACGGCGAGGATGGATACACGTATCTCAGTCCGGTGAAATCCTTCCCGCCCAACGCTTGGGGGCTCTATGATGTCGTGGGAAATGTTTTTGAATATTGTCAGGGGCTACCCGCCGGGATTTTTACTCGGAAGGGGCAGGAGGATCGGCTCCTCTCCGGGCGAGGCGGTTCGTGGTGGTGCTCGGAGGGGACCTGCGCAGCCTATAATCTGCGGGACATTGGGACGATGGATAAGCATGGCTCGCTTGCGAACCAAGGATTCCGGATCGTGTTCGGTCGGGCGAAATAGGAATTTTTGAAAAGAAGAAGCCCTCTCTGGAGGTCTCTCCCGATTTCTTCCCTATGGAAAAGAGAGGTCCGGTCGTTTACAGTCTTGTATCGCCAAATCATCCGACAGCCCTCTGATCCCCAACTTCGAGATTCTCGGCCGCATCGGCGGAGGAGCTTATGGGGAAGTGTATCTTGCTCGTTCTGTTACCGGGATGTACCGTGCGGTTAAAGTGGTGCGACGGGAGGATTTTGAATACGAGAGGACCTTCGAGCGTGAGTTCGAGGGCATCCAACACTACGAGAAGGTCTCGCAAGATCATCCTGGGCTCGTCGATGTCCTGCACGTGGGGCGAGACGATGAAGCGGGACACTATTATTATGTAATGGAACTCGCCGATGAGGAGGGAGGGGACCATGAAGTGATCGACGTCACGACCTACAAACCTCGCACCCTCGCTTCGGATCTGCGACGCAAGCCGGTCCGCTCGGTGCGGGAGTGCGTCGACCTCGGGATGGCGATGGCAGGTGCCTTGGGGCATCTTCATCAAGCTGGGTTGACGCATCGCGATGTTAAGCCATCGAACATTATTTTTGTCAAAGGACAGCCAAAATTGGCCGACGTGGGTCTCGTCGCAAGTACAGGGCAAAAGACTTTTGTCGGAACCGAGGGGTATGTGCCACCCGAAGGACCCGGGACCAGCTCCGCCGATCTCTACTCGCTCGCGATGGTGTTGTATGAGATGCACACGGGAAAAGATAGGCTCGATTTCCCGGAGCTCCCCACCAATCTGGAAATACCACCGACGGTGAACCGTGATGAATGGCGAGCCCTCAATGGCGTCATCTGTCGAGGTGGTTCCCCTGATCCTCGGAAGCGATTCGAGTCGGCGCATGCGCTGGCAAAGGCCGTCCGCGGTGTCTCTCAGGAGCTCAATCATCCGGAAGCGCGAGCGCAGAAGCGCCCTCTTGCGACGCTGCTGGGGGTGTTTGTGATTCTTGCTTTGACAGGGGTCTTGGCCGGTGGCGGGTATTGGCTGTGGCGAGACAATCAGTCTTTTGTCGGGAAACACGGAGAAACCATCGCGAGTGTTGCCAATGCAGGCAGTGGCCCCCACGAGCCGTCGGGTCCGGTCCTCAAACCGATTGAGGAAGTGATCGTGGAGGAGGGGACCGAGGTATCTCCCGAGAAGGAGGAAAAAGGAAAGGGGTTCAGCCTCATTGATCCTGCTTCCGGAGACAACCCCGAGCATGGCGAAGTGGTCTTTCGGGATGAAGTCACAAAACCAATCCCTCCCAAAGAGTCTGTTGCGACGGAAAAGGCCGAGCCGGAGCTGGTGGCCAATCCAGTGGAAAACCCGATTCCGCAAGGACAGGTGAAGATCATGAGCCAGCCACCCGCTGCGACGGTGATTTTTGAAGGAACGGAAATCGGAATCACGGAGACAAAATTGATCGAATTTAACGTCGGGCCGTTGGAATTGACGCTAAAGCACCCGGGTTATCACGACGCGGTTTACCGCGGGGAAGTCCGGGAGGGCACCCAAGTAATCGATCTCTCGCTGCTACCGGATCTCGGTCCGGTCTCGGGAACTCCTTGGATGAATTCTCTCGGGGTCGAGTTTGTTCCGGGGGGGGATGGCGTTTTTACCTCCCGTGGCGAAATGACTGTTGCTGTCTTTGATCGTTTCCTCACCGAAACGGGGCGGGAAATCCCAACCGTCGGGGTGGGAGGAATCGTCCAGGTTCCCGAGGAGCGGGCTGTCTGGGAGTTCTGCGATTGGATGACAGAAAAGGACCGGGCAACCGGCCATCTCGGGCGGGATCGTTACTACCGGCCCGAGCGTACCCCGCTGGATCCGATGAAAAAATCCTTTACTTGTTCGATCCAGGATCAGTTCGGAACACTCGTGCTCAAAACGGAACCGAGTGGTGCAAAAATTTTCCAGAACGGAGTCTACCTCGATGAAACACCTGCCGTCGTCAGTGATCTCAGACTCGGCGCTTTTGAGTTGGAACTCATCAAACCAGGATATGAAATCGCGGTCGCGATGGGGGATCTCGTGAGCGTGGAACCGAAAGATCTTGTCGTGGATCTGACGCGGGATGCCTCGGTAGTATTCGGCGCTCCTTGGCTGAACAGCGAACAGATGGAGATGGTTCCCTTTGAATCTCTTCTCGTCGCTACTCGAGAAACGAACGTGCGGGCGTATCGGGACTATCTCACCTCTCTGGGGATCGAGGTCGAAATCTCTCCCGAGGATTTTGCGATTCTCGAACAACCCGCTTCGGGCATCAGTTTTGAGGAAGCGACGGCTTTTTGTGAGTGGCTCACCAAAACGGAGCGAGCGAAGGGTCTGCTACGTCCCTGGCAAAGGTATCGACTCCCGAGTGATGTGGAGTGGAGTCGTTTTGCCGGATTGCGGGGGGAAGTGGGAGCCACTCCGGAGGCTAGGAACAGCACAAGCGGAACCGTTTTTCCGTGGGGGGCCGCGTGGCCGCCTCCTCCCGGCGCGGGAAATTTTGCGGATGCCGCGGCTTCCGGGTATTTCGGAAACAATGTGATCGAGGGATACACGGACGGGTTCCAAGGAACCGCGCCCGTGGGGAGTTTTGCACCCACTGCCTCCGGACTCTACGATCTCGCCGGCAATGTCTGGGAATGGGTCCTCGATCCCTACACGGACGGATCGGACGGTCTGCGCGTTGTGCGTGGCGGGGGATGGAACTCGGCAGATCGCGAGGTGCTCGCCACTGCGTATCGGAACCCGGTTCCCGCTGCTTCGAAGGAGTCCTTTTACGGTTTCCGATATGTGCTCGAGGATACGGGAGGTCCAGATTGAATCCGGTTGAAATCCGACTCGCCGTAGGGATACTTCCCCATGTCTAGAACTCCAGTTGTTGAGATCCTGAAGAACACAGAATCCCCCGGGGCCGTCACGGTGATGGGCTGGGTGAGAACAAAACGTGATTCGAAAGCATTTTCCTTTCTCGAAATCAACGACGGCAGCTGTCTCTCCAACCTTCAGGTCGTCGCCGATGCGACGATTCCGGGCTACGAGGAGGGTGTCATCCCTGCTCGGACGGGCGCCTCAGTTGCGATCACAGGTGTCGTTGTCGCATCGCAGGGAAAAGGGCAAAAGTGGGAACTACGGGCCGAGACCGTGACTCTCCTCGGAGCGGCAGAGGAGGACTACCCGCTCCAGAAAAAGGGGCATTCCATGGAGTTCCTACGATCCATCGCCCATCTTCGTCCGAGATCGAATCTGTTTGGGGCGGTCTTCCGGATTCGCAGTCGGATGGCCTACGCGATCCACCGATTCTTTCAGGAACGTGGGTTTTTCTACGTCCACACCCCGGTGATCACTGCCTCGGACTGCGAAGGGGCCGGGGAGATGTTTCGTGTGGTGACGATGGATGGCGAAGTGGTCCGGAGCGGGGACGAAGAGTTCTTCGGGAAACCCTCCTACCTCACGGTGAGCGGTCAACTGGAGGGCGAGACTTTCGCTTGTGCTTTGTCGAACATTTACACCTTCGGTCCGACGTTTCGGGCGGAAAATTCCCATACCTCTCGTCACGCTTCCGAGTTCTGGATGATCGAACCCGAGATCGCCTTCTGTGACCTCGCGGGGGACATGGATCTCGCCGAGGAGATGATCAAATTCCTCGTTTCCGACGCACTTGATTTTTGTGCCGAAGATCTCGGGTTTTGCAATCAATTCGTCGACAAAGGTCTCATTGATCGGCTCACTCTGGTCCGAGATCAACCTTTTGAGCGTGTCACCTATACTGAAGCGGTGGAGTTGCTCCTCGCGAGCGGAGTGACTTTTGAGTATCCGGTCGCCTATGGGCTCAATCTTCAGTCAGAGCACGAACGATATCTCACTGAAAAGCATTTCCAGTGTCCGACGACCGTTTACAACTATCCAAAAGAGATCAAACCGTTCTACATGCGGAAAAATGACGATGGTCTTACCGTCGCCGCGATGGACCTACTCGTTCCAGGGATTGGGGAAATCGTCGGTGGTAGTCAGCGCGAGGAGCGTCTCGATGTTCTCCGGGGGAACCTCGCGGATCAGGGGCTCGACGAATCGACCTACGATTGGTATGTGGATCTGCGTCGTTATGGATCGGTGCCGCACGCCGGGTTCGGACTCGGATTT
>JAGPCC010000427.1 GCA_018058245.1 Verrucomicrobiales bacterium | reverse complement strand
GGGAAACAAGCAACCATCATCGCCTCAATGGAGCGCGATGACGGTGGCGACGGCAACGAGAGTAGTTTCCGCGACGATCAGCTGCGTTTGATGTTTGTTTGTTGCCATCCCGATCTGCCTCAGGAAATCCAGACCGCCCTTGCTTTAAAGACGCTGTGCGGATTCAGTCCGGCCGAGATCGCGAGGGCTTTCTTCATCAGCGAAGCAGCCGTTTCTAAACGACTCACGCGTGCCCGTTTGCGGATCCGCGAACTCGCGCTGCCGTTCGCCGTTCCAGAGCCGGAAGAACTTCCCGCTCGTCTCGACGGTGTTCTCGGCACTCTCTATCTGCTTTTTAATGAAGGATACAAAGCCTCTTCCGGCGCTCGTCTCGTGCGTGAGGATCTCTGCCACGGAGCGATCCGGCTACTCCGCCTCCTCACAGAACATTCGGCGACGAAGGGGGCACGTCCGTTTGCGCTGCTATCCCTCATGCTGCTCAATGCCGCGCGGCTCCCCACCCGGACCGATGAGGCTGGAAATCTCCTGCGACTTCACGAGCAGGACCGGAGCGCCTGGGATCAGAGTATGATACAAGACGGCGTTTTTTGCCTCGCTCTCTCGGCGCGGGGTGATCACCTGAGCGAATATCACCTCGAGGCCGCCATCGCCGCCTGTCATAGCACGGCTCCCGATGAGGCAGCGACGGACTGGAGCCGCATTCTGATGCTTTACGACCAACTCCTCCTCCTGAGCGACTCGCCTGTGGCCGCTTTGAACCGTGCCGTCGCTGTCGCCAGAGTCCGTGGCCCGCAGGCTGGGCTGGAGGCGATCGAGGAAATTGCCAACGGAGCCCTGCTTGAGGGATATCATCTCATCCACGCGATCCGGGGAACCTTCACTGCCGATCTAGGCCACCCCATCGAAGCGCTCGCGCATTTTTGCCTCGCGGCACAGCTCGTTGTCCTGCCCGCAGAGCGGGACTTTCTCGAATGCCGGATTAGGGAGTTGGAGCGGCGCGTGAGCGAGGACGTCGGAGGGTGAATAAGGAGTAGACCCAATCCCAAAAATCTTTGGCGGAAAATTGATTTTTAGGGGTGAGATGTTAGCCCATGCATCGAAAATGAGCCGAGTCACGGATACGGTACCGTAGCGTGAGGGCCAAACTCCGCGATGACCTCGCTGCGAATGCGTCCGAGGATCGCAGGGTAATCCCGTTCCGGGCGGACCCGGGATACATCCGGTCCCAGCAACGAAAGCACTCGATTTTTTTTCGGCATGTGCGGTTCGCACTCGAGAACGATCATGCCACGACAGTCGTATCCCGCGACATCGGAAAGGTCTCTTTCGGGAGCTTCGTAGGATTTCCCCTTCGGTGCCTTCCCCGGCTCGAGCCCACGGACGAGCCAGGGGGAGACGAGGCCGTCGTCGTCTCCGGTGTCGAGAAAACGCTTCAGGGTGTCATTTTTGCCCCACCAGCGATACGCGACGAGATCCATGGCGCGGAAATAGACCTCTTCGGGGACGACGTCGAGTTCGTCCAGTTCTTGCCGCAGTTCTCGTGTGACAGCCTCGTCAAAGGGAATGCCTGGAGCGCGCAGGGCACGGCTCGCGACCGCCGCGCCGACTAAGTGGGAGGGCAGATCTTCGTAGGAAAAGGACGAGCCTTTTTCGGGCATTCCCGGCACGTTGTGGAAATCGTACCAGGTGATGATCTCGCGCCAGTTGCTGAAGTCGATCGCCGCCTCCCCCGCCACCCGAATCGCGATCTCCTCGATGAGGTGCTTTTTGGTAACGGGGGCGAGTCGGTGCCAGAAGGCGGGGTAGGAAAAGTGGCAATGATAGGTAGTCTTGTCGATACTCTCCATCGAGAAATGTGTCTCGCCTTTCTCTAGACAATGACGAACCCGATAGTGGACGTAACCGGCAAAATCGATGGCCCTCCGGATGTGGGCGAGGTCGAGGAAGCCACCTCGACGGGTGTAGAAATGCCCCCGACTCGTCTCGCTCGATGGACCCATTCCGAGGGAGTCGATTTTCACCCGGTAGAGGTGGTCTCCTAAATCCACGTCGGTCGGCAACACTTTCAGGAGAAAATTCGGATAGGGCGAGGCGGCGATGCGGAGGCGTGGCGTTTTCTCCACCTGCCATTCATTTAATCCCCCGGCGCTGGCATTGCCGAAGGGCGTCAACAAGAACAAAAGGATCGGAAGACCTCTCATCGCATTTGCTTCCTTCGGGGAAAAAAGAGAGTCGGGCAGGAGGTCGCAGAGAGAATAGGGTGCGGGAGGGTGGGGGAACAGGCTGCGGCGATGGACGAGTTCATTTGGGACTGTGCCCAAACTTTGCACCATGGTCAACTACTGCCAGCAAATTGCTTTTTCACTGCTTCGGTTCCTTTCCTGTTGCGGGGAAAAAGAGGAGGTGCGGTCTCACTTCCGTGCATTCTGCAAACCCTTTAAAATGGGGGCTTGCAGCCGATTAGAGCCGTCTTTCCCATTGCGAGGAGGCCCGCCATCGCCTACGCCTACAGAATGCAA
>JAGPCC010000426.1 GCA_018058245.1 Verrucomicrobiales bacterium | reverse complement strand
AAATGTTTCAACTCTTCGGCGATGGCTTGGACGGGATCATCGCAGAAATGAACCAAGCCCTCACGGCATGAAATCCACCTCTCCGGTTTGGACGTGTATCAAACCTACTTTCGTGCTCGCCCCCCCTTTATCACCGACGAATTCACCATACCCCCTTCTGTTGTGCACGAAAGGCTCTTTCATGTACAGCAAACACCTCTACTCCCGCTTGATTCTCTCGTGCTGCCGTGCAATCGTGCTGCACGAAAGGTAAACCGTCATGAATGTCACCCTGAAGCTCTCTGATGAAGTGGTTCGCGAGGCCCGGCATGAGGCCATCGACGAGAATACCTCACTCTCGGCACTCGTTGAACAACTTCTTAAGGAACGTATCCAAAAAAAGAGAGGCCGCCCTCAAAAAGCCCCGAATCTGGCGGAATCCCTCCTGCTCCCGGAAGAGCCTGAGTGGTTCGCCAAAACGGGATTCCCTCTTCCGACTCGCGATGTCGTGCCGCTGCGTGCGACGCCATTCCGCTTCGAACGGGATCCGGAGGAATAGCCATGCCTTATCTGCTGGATACCGTCACGATTTCCGCATTTCGCAGGAACGGCCTCACACCCCCGGCCGTTTTGCAATGGTCCGCTTCGCTCGATGTGCCATGCTATTACCTGAGCGTGATTTCGCTGAATGAAATTCGCTTTGGCATCCGCACGGTGGAAACCAAAGATCCGGACTTCGCCAAAAAACTTGACCACTGGTATCAAGCCATCGTGGCGGAAGAGCGTTTCTATCAAATTCTTCCCGTGGACCGTGAGATCGCCGAACTGGCCGCACTCTACCGAGCCGATTTCAAGACCCCCGATTACGATTCCCTCATCGCCGCCACCGCCAAGATCCACGGGCTGACTCTGGCGACACGGAACGTCGCCGACTTTTCAGTCTGCGGGGTGGATCTGGTGAACCCGTGGGAATTCGACTCTTGAAGGCAGAGGTATGAAGGAGGAAGGCAGAAATCAAGACTTCGACGATCTCGACTACTCGCTATTCGACGCTCGGAGCGGACTTGACAAAATGTTCCAACTCTTTGGTGACCATATGGACGCGCTCATTGATGAACTCAACCGGGAGATGGTGGCGTGAGTGACACGGAGCTTCCAGTAGGTTGGATTTCGGCTTCCTTGCCCGATTTCACGCGGATTGAAATGGGGCAGTCCCCACCCTCAACAACCTACAACATGAACGGGAACGGCTTGCCGTTCTTCCAAGGTAAAGCCGAGTTTGGCTCACTTTATCCAGAGGTGCGCAAGCATTGTTCTGAACCCAATCGCATCGCTGAACCGGGCGCAACCTTGCTCTCGGTTCGGGCACCTGTGGGTCCTACCAACCTTGCTCGCGAACGTTGTTGTATTGGACGTGGCCTTGCCGCTATTCACCCTCTCGATCAGATCCCAGAGAAGTTCGTTCTTTGGCTCTTGCGGTCGCGTGAACCGGAAATTTCAGAACAGGGGACAGGATCGACCTTTTCAGCAATCAACAGAAAGTTCCTCCACAATCTCTCCATCCCCCTCCCGCCCCTCGCCGAGCAGAAGCGGATCGTCTCAAGGATTGAAGAACTATTCAGCGAACTCGACGCCGGAGAAGCCGCCCTGAAAAAGGCGCGCCATCAACTCGGCGTCTATCGCCAGGCCCTCCTCAAACAAGCCTTCGAAGGCAAGCTCACCGCCCCCTGGCGCGCCCAAAACCCCGACCTCCTCGAATCCCCCGACCAACTCCTCACCCGCATCCAATCCGAACGCCAAGCGGAGTTTGAAAAGCAGCTCAAGAAGTGGGGAGCCTCCGTCGAAGAATGGGAATCTAACGGAGAGATAGGAAAGAAACCCTCGAAGCCCAGAGCGACCAATGAATCCGACCCAATAGGCCAAAAAGAACTGCAGCCACTCGCAGAACTTCCAAATGGATGGACCTATGCGAGACTAAGTGAATCTATCGTCAACATCGATGCGGGCAAAAGCTTCAGCTGCGATGAGCGGCCACCGGCAGCCAACGAAATCGGTGTGGCAAAGGTCAGTGCAGTCACTTGGGGTGAGTATGACGAGGCTGAAAGTAAGACCTGCCGTGACGCCGCCAAAATCGTCCCTGAATACTTCATCAACCCAGGCGACTTCCTCCTAAGCCGTGCGAACACTATTGAACTTGTTGGCGCAGTTGTAATCGTCAAGCGAACGACAAAGAACGTGATGCTGAGTGACAAAACCCTGCGTATTAATTTTGCAGGAATCGAACCCCATTTCATCCTCCAGTATCTTCGCTGTCGAACTGGCCGCTTGGAGATCATGTCCCGCTCATCGGGCAATCAGGAGTCGATGAGAAATATCGGTCAGGATCGCGTCGGAGCCATAATCACCCCCCTCTGCCCCCTCCCCGAGCAACAGGAGATCGTGCGCCTGCTCGACGAGCAATTCGAGGTGATCGACCAGAACGAGCGGGAGATCGACGCCGCGCTGAAGCGCAGTGAGGCCCTGCGCCAGTCCATCCTGCGCAAGGC
>JAGPCC010000020.1 GCA_018058245.1 Verrucomicrobiales bacterium | reverse complement strand
CTAGTGATTCCAAATGAGACGCTTAGACACGTTTTTCAATTTTGCTTGCTAAGATTCTTCCGAATTCGCGCAACCGTCCAGCTACTCTGGATCCGTGTTCTTCTCTGCACGAAATTCTTGCAAACTGCCTCAGCCTGAGAATTCTGTGCAATTCGAGATTCATGAAAGGGAATCTGGAAGATCGATAACACGGGAACCTGGAATCGCTGGCGGCTTGGCACGGCCCTTGCGATTTACCCTGACATGAGGATTTCTACCGGAGAAAACGGAAATGCGTTTGGTGATCAGGTAAGCACCAGCGCGATCAATTTGGCCAACCATGTGAGAACCTTAGCGAACACACTTCGTGATCGAACTGAGTCGACTCCTTATGCCGCAGAATCGCTAGCACTCGCAGATGAAGTGGATTGCCTCTGTGATTACGTTGTCCAACTGCATGATTTTTTTTTGACGCTCCCTCTCCATGAATCTGCGGCCGAAATCGGGATGTCTTCACGCCAGGAAGAATCGGATGAGACTCAGAACCCCGAGGTGCATAGGAATCAGCTGGACCGAAAAGCAATGGAAATTCAACGGGAGATTCATTCCCCGAGTCCCAATGCAAAAGATGTGATCAAAGCTCTCTTCATGTGGCGCGATTCGCCCGAGCAGCGTCTTCGAAATGATGATTTGTAAATTCCATCATGAAGGATCACAAGGGAAGTTCGCTTCCTTCCGAAAGAGGCGGATTTCCGGCTGTAATCCTGATTGTATTCAAATTCCGGTTCGGCAAAGTAGAGGCATGAAAAAATCTCCCTGCTTTGCTCTTCTCTTATTGCTGGTGATTCCGGTCATGGCACGCGATGTCAAACCACTGCTCCAGGACGAAACGCTGCCGGTCCTCGCTGCTCCCGATTTCCTGTCACCACTGGAGGCACCTTTCAAAGTGTCCAAAGGAGAATGGAAACCCGAGGGTGGAGAAATCTCGGTCGTCAATCTTCCGGAGGAAAAACACATTCCGGTCTTGCATCATTTGGTCGGGCTCGAAAGTGCGGTGATCGAGGTGGAGTTCTTTTTGGAAACTCCGGGGGCTTTCCTTGTCGGATGCGACTCGGACAAACACATCGGACGTGTCGTGATCAATGCGGCAGGGATGAGCATTGCAGAAGACTCCGTGAAACCTTCCCACACGATCGAGTCGGTGAAAATGGAAGTGAAGCAGGGAAAATGGCATCAGCTACGTGTGGAGTGGAAAGGGGATCGGATGGCCGCCAGCCTTGATGGTGAAGTGATCGAGGCGCAACATTCCTTTCTCGGAACGGCGAAAGAGCGGAGTTGGCTCGCGGCGGGCGATGGAGTCAAAATCCGGAATTTGAAAATCAGCGGAAAGTGAATCGGACCATCCTTTTCTGTGCTTTTTTGTCGATCCTTCCTGCGGTCGCAAAGTCCGACGAATCGGCGGCAGCAGCGCGTGTCCTTCTGGAAGAGCGGTTTGATACCGATCTCTCACCGGATTGGTTTTGGGGACTCGGGACCTGGACGGCAAAAGGCGGAGTCCTACGTGGGTTTGAGTCCGGCGAACGCCGCCATGGTCCGGTGAAGATGCGGAAATTCCCTTTCACGGATGCGGTGATAGCGTGCGAGTTTCGCCTGGAACGCGGTGCGACTTTTGCGGGTATCATTTTCAATGGGGATCAGGAGCGGGGACATTTGGTGCATCTTGTCGTAGGGCGGGATCAGATCCGGATTCTCGCTCATCAGAAGAAGGGGGAGACCCTTGAATTGCTGAAGCGGGAACACTCGATCTCTGCGGACGAGTGGCACTCTGTCAGGATCACTTTTCACGGACCCGTGTTCACGGCAGCAGTCGATGACCTTACCATCACTGCAACCCACCCTTGTATCGCGGAAAGGAAAATGACCTTCGGCCTCGGCGGGGATTCCGGCGGTCCCGAAGGGGAAAATGCGGGCGCTCTTGAGTTCCGCGCCTTAAAAATCTCCCTGCCCGTAACGAACTGATCTTTCGCACTTTCCGGCCAATCTGAATATGAAAACATGGTTTCCACTCGCTCTGCTCTTACTTTCTCTCGCCACTGCCGAGGCGCAGACACCTGCGACCTCTCCTTCGGCGTCTCCTCCCGTGTCACCGCCGACAAAGGTTCCGGAAGAATTGGTTGCCTCGCTCGAATCCCACCCGGATCTCACCTATGCACGCTATGGAGACCGGGAAGTTACGCTCGATCTTTTTCGCCCAAAAAATCAGACCGGACCTCTCCCTGCGATTCTCTGTATCCACGGGGGCGGTTGGTTCAAAGGGGATCGTCGCTCCATGATTCCGCTCGCGCAGACACTGGCGTCGAAGGGATTTGTGACGGTCACGATCAGCTACCGTCTCAGTGGTGAGGCCAGATTTCCCGCCGCGATTCAGGACGCCAAGGCCGCTGTTCGGTGGCTCCGTGCGAACGCCACGACCTACGGAATCCAGGCGGATCGGATCGGGGTGACCGGCCTTTCAGCCGGTGGTCATCTCGCCGCGCTACTCGCCACGAGCGGAGGGATCGCGGCACTGGAGGGCGAGGGCGGCAACGCAGCGGAGTCGAGTTCCGTCCAGGCCTGCATCGCGATGGGGGCGCAGAGTGATCTTGAGTCGGAGCGGATCGCACAGCTGAGTCAGGAAAAAGACGACCCATTCTATCGAACCTTTCTCGGTGATTCGCAGGCGGCGATTCCGGCGGTCTACGGAATGGCATCGCCGAGACATCATCTCGATTCCTCCGATCCACCCTTGCTGTTCATGGCGGGGCAGTTCGATGACCCCAGCACTCATGCGGAGGAGACTCGGGCGGATTTGAACAAACTCGGGATCCCGACCGGGCTGGTTCTCATCCCAAACGGTCCTCATGGATTCACGGGACGGCAGGGGCCTTTTAATGAATGCATCAAATCGTGTCTTCCCTTCTTTTCAGCCCACCTCAAGACCGACGGAACGTCCGCTCAGAGAGAGAACTTTGATGAGACCTTTGATCCCACCCATTTTACGACACCGATTCCGAACAAAAATACCGAGGTCCGAAACGGGGTTCTCTGGACACGGGGAGCGAGCGGGGGGAAGTACCCGCCTATGGTCTACCTGCCAGTCGAAGGGACGGACATGAGCATTTCCTTCCGGTATCGGCATCTTGGTGAAGGTGGCTGGCTCTGGTTTTTTGTCGATGGCGACGACACCTTCGGCAGCGTTGACCACATGCTGCGAGTGAAACTACTCCGGAACGGGGTGCAGTTGCAGGTGGATTCCCATTCCCTCGATGCGGAACATCCGAAACGGCAGAAAAGTGACCACCCCGCTGATGCGGTGAGCGGTGCCTATCGGCTCAATGAGATGCTGCCGCTCGATCCCGTTGATCTGAGTGCAAACGAATGGCATGAAGTGCAGCTGATTTTTTCCGGCGAAGAGGTGAAGCTCTCCCTCGATGGAAATCGGTGGACGAAGGTGCTCTCTCGACCGAATTTCCAGGCAGGAAAGAAAAAATTGCTCTGGATGCAGAACGGTGGCGAGGCCGGGATTGAGCTTGATACCATCGTCGTGAAATCCGTATCCCAATCTACGAGCAAATAGGGTTCAGTGATCGATCAAACCCTGTTTACCCCGTCTGCCTGACGAAATCATTTCACTTCTTACTTGCCATTTACGTTCAATTTTTGCGATGCTGCTCAGGCAAATGAGATCAACTCCCACAAGATTTAGTCTTCGTTCTATCAGCGCGAAGTCAGTAATGTCTATATCGGATTGGGACAGCAGACGAAGGACCGCCAGTCGCACAGCGGGGCAACGGTTCCCGGAACGACCCCTGAAGTGAGTTACTCCTACGAAACCCCATGAGCAACACCGCACGACGCACCTCGATCACTTACCCGAACGGTCGGGTCGTGAACCTTGGATACGGATCGAGCGACAGCATCGACGACCTCTTCAGTCTGGTAAACTCCGCAGCGATCTCCGGAGAGAGTGGCAACAAGGTCGAATACACCCGCTCGGGCCTCGGTCGTTTTGTGAAGATCGCCTACCCTCAGCCCGACGTGGAACTTTCCATGATCCGTCCCGGCGGAGGAAGCGAGGGTGATTCCGGCGATCCCTACGATGGCTACGACCGTTTCGGACGGGTGCAGGAGATGCGCTGGCAAGGCTCTTCCACAGGAACCCCCATCGACGCTTGGCAGTGGGGTTTCAACGAAGCCTCCAACCGGACGTGGAAGAAGAACCTCGTCGCTTCCAGCGGGCAAGACGAAGCCTACGGCTACGACGGACTCTATCAGGTCATCCGTGATGCGGTGGGCACGCTAAACACCAATCGAACCTCCATCGGGGGCGTCCCGGGCGAGGAGGAGGATTTCACCTACGATCCTACCGGAAACTGGCTCGGTTACCGCAAAAGCGAAGACGGCGGCAGCGTCCTCGACCAATCGCGTTCCAACAACAAGGACAACCAGCTCACCCAGATCGACGGCAGCAGCTCCCTGCTCGCCTACGACCGTGCAGGCAACGCCACGAAGACCGCACCGGGAACCAACGGCGACTGGAGCAAATACTACCAACCGGTCTGGGACGCGTGGAACCGGATCGTCGAAGTCAAGGATGAGACCGGAACCACCATTCAGAAGAATGCTTACGACGGGCTGACCCGTCGCATCACCAAGGAAGCATCCGGAGTGGTGACACACACCTACTGGAGCGATCGCTGGAAGCCGCTCGAAGAGCGGACCGGTTCCTCCACCTCTGCCGCCCGCTCCTACCTCTGGGGTGAGCGCCCCGGCCACCGGGACGAGCTGGTCCTGCGTGACCGGGACACTGACGGCAATGGCAGCCTCGATGAGCGCCTCTATGCGACGATGGACTACTTCAACGGAACAGCAGTGCTGAACACCTCGGGAGTCGTGCAGGAACGCTACGCTTACTCGGCCTTCGGCGTCCGCCGAATCATGGCACCCGACTTCTCGCCGCGGTCCTCGTCAACCTACGCCTGGGACTTCGGCTTCCAGGGGCAGTTCCGCGACGAAGAGACCGGATGGAGCAACTACGGCTACCGGTTTTATGTGCCGCTCCTCGGCAGGTGGATCAACAGGGATCCAATAGGGGAAGACGGGGGAGACAATCTATATGCGTTCGTGGAAAATCGGCCAGTGGACCGCCTAGATTGGCTCGGACTTCAAGATTTCGGGCCAATCGAATTGCCTAGTGGGGGTGGCATCTCAGATCCATCGCTCTTTCCTCCAGCGCTTACTCCAGAGCCGCCAGCTATGGACCCCGATACGCCAGTGACTCCGCCCCCCGGCCCTAGAAGGCCACCTCGCCAAGTTAGGCCGATACAACCGAAGCCGCCAACTCCCCCTGTTTCCGACCCTCCAGCTGTTCCTCGACCTAGCGATCCTCCGGCTGTACCTCGACCTACCGATCCTCCGGCTGAGCCTCGACCTACCGATCCTCCAGCTGAGCCTCGACCCGAATGTTGATGAGTTTATGCATGCGACTATGCTGAATTAAAATGAACACCTCTACACCCTCTCGCCTTTTGGCAATTACATTGTGTGCCTTTGCAATCATCGGTACAGAACGGTATTTAATTAGCTCCGACAAATACAATTCAATATATAGAAAAGGAACTCCTGATATCGCACGCCTCGTTTCAGAAGGCTGGTTCGGAAGCTACAGTAAGCCCGAAGAAAAATCAGGTGAACAAATATCGCCAGATGACGAGTTTGAGCAGGCATTGCAAACGTTTTCCGACGCGCTGCTGCGAGATCTTGTAATATCTTACCTCATAATTGATGATCTTGACGATCAGCCGATCATATACTACCTGGACTCTCCCGAACGGTATTCACTAGTTTTGAAGAGAAACGAGTCAACAGGAAGGCTTGTGAAAAACCTTTTCTTGTATCTCGGAGTAATCTGCTATCTTCCCTACGCCTCCGAGGTCGAACTAATTAGGAATCAAATTATTGCTGAGGAAATCCCGGAAGATGCTGCTCAATTACGCTTACTCGAGATTGACTTCAAAACTTTAGAAAAGATTAGGGAGTTTGATGACGAGTTCTTTCAAGTGTGGTGCCAAAAACGGGGAATTGATTGGAGCAATGTGGAACGAGGATATCCAGAAGGAGATTTTGAATCGTGGATGAAATCTGAATGGGTCGAATCTAGGAAGGAGCGCCGGGTTCTGGATTTCAAATTGTGGAGAAGCTCGGGAAATTGATGGTATGCGCGGTTCATTCTTGAATTGCACTGCTGCGAACATGGACTATTTTAACGGAACTGCGGCACTGGATTACCAATGGAAACCCGAAGATAGCCAAAGGGTTAAAGACTCGCCTGGAGAATACCGTGTCATAATTAACGAGGGAGGACAGGACCGCTACCGACTGATGTTGCGGAGGAACGATGACGCGGTTCTGGTGAGATTTGATAATGAGAACAAGGGGATATCGATCCGCCACGGTGTCCTCGGTTATGTGGCAGTGGACCTTAATCAACTTTTCCCTTTTTCCCTTTTTCGCATTCGGTGTCTTTAATTATGCGGCAACGCGCCCCGCGATGAAGGAGCGGCAAACGCTTGGCAGAGTCCCTCCTTTTTGCTCTACTCTCCTCTGACCTCGTATTGATGCCGTGAGATATCGACTTTTCATCCTTCTGAGCTTTCTCCTCTTTTCGGGAATCGCCTTTGCCTGTCAGGTTCCGGTTTTCCGATTCGCTCTCGAACGTTGGAACCCGGACGCCTATGGGATCAAAGTGTTCCCTGGACCATCCGGTACATTCACGGCCGACGAACAGGCTGCAGTCGATTTCCTCCTCGCGCTTCAACCGCAGCCGGGCTCAGACTCTGGCGTGTTTGCCAATCTGGTGATCGAGGTGTCGTCTGAACCTACCGCCGAAAACGGAGGGGACGGACTCAGCATTTCCTACCCGCAAAAGCACCGCGACCTCTCCTCGAAACCGATCAAGACCGCTCCTTTGACCCTGGAAAATGCGAAAAAGCTCGTCGATTCCCCGGTCCGGCGGGAGTTGGTGACGCGACTTCTCAACGGAGAATCCGCCGTTTGGGTGCTTTTGGAGAGCGGTAATACGGCTGCAGATGAAGAGGCGTTGAAAACTCTCGTCGCGTCGAACAGTGAAGCGAAGGGGCTTCTCACACTTCCGGAGGGTGTCATGACCCGTTCCGATGCGGAATCGGCCGAAAATTTTGCGGCAGTCAATTCAGACGACATCCTGCGGTCCGAAGTTCCCTTAAAAGTCGATTTTTCGGTGATCCGGGTCAGCCGGAATGATGCGGCAGAGGCGCTTTTTCTCCCGATGCTCTTAGGGGTTGAGGATGATTTGTCGGAATTTTCGGCGGAACCCCTCGTCTTTCCGGTTTTCGGGCGGGGACGGCTTCTGGTTCCCTTGATCGGTCGCGGGATTACGAGGGACAATATTGTCGAATATTCCACCTATATCTGTGGGGCCTGTTCCTGCGAGGTAAAAGAACAGAACCCCGGGGTCGATCTGCTCATCACGGCGGACTGGGACACCGCACTGCACGGGAGTGAAGTGGTGATCGAAAAAATCCTCCCTCCGCTGGAAGGCACCGCCCTTCTGCTCGGAGCCGGTGCTCCGCCGTCGGGTGAAGCGGAGATCGTGGGAGTGGTGCCCCCTACGCTGCCCGCCGTTGTTCCGGTGCCTTCCGATTCAACGTCAGGTTTGTCTCTCCAGCCAGTGTTCCTCACGGTGGGAATCCTTTTTCTCGGGATCGTCCTTGCTTCTGTCTTCCTGATCCGAAGAAAATCAGCATGAACCTGTTTCATTTTGCCGCGCGGGAGATCGCTCACCGCAAAATCAATTTCCTGCTCTCCCTCCTCGGGAGCGCGGTCGCAGTGGGTGCGGCCTTGTCGGTTTTTGTGGCAGTGCGAGTTCACGATCACGAGACCGAACGCCTCGTAACGGAAATGGAGACAACGAGCGCGGCAAAAATGGCGGAACTGGAAGACGGGATCCGGAAGTCGATGAAAGGTCTCGGATTCAACCTTTTCCTTTTTCCTCAGGACCAGGATCTCTCCGAGGTCTACTCGGAGGGGTTTGCAACGAAGACCATGCCCGAGGACTATGTGATGAAACTGGCGAACAGTGATATTGTCACGGTCAATCATCTGCTGCCCAGTCTGACCCAAAAAATCGAGTGGCCCGAATACAAGCGAACCGTGATTCTGATTGGCGTTCGGGGAGAGATCCCTATCATGGAGCGTCCGCAGAAGGCACCACTGCTCGATCCAGTGTCTCCGGGCAAGGTGATCCTCGGTTACGAGCTGCATCACAGCCTCGGACTGAAGGAAGGGGATGCTGTCACTTTTATGGGTAAGGAATTTCTCGTGGAGAAAACCTATGCCGCCCGGGGATCGCGCGATGACATTACGGTCTGGATGCATCTCCCCGAAGTGCAACAACTGGTCGGTAAGCCTGGACTCATCAATGCGATCCAGGCGCTCGAGTGCAACTGTGCGACGATAGACCGCCTCGGGGAGATCCGAACGGAATTGCACGCGATTCTGCCAGATACCCAGATCATTGAGGTGGGGAGCACCGCCCTCGCCCGAGCTGAGTCGCGAAATATCGCGGCAATGACGGCGAAGACTCAATTGGAAGCAAAAAAGGCGGAACGCAAGGCACTGCGCGCGGAGCGCGAGAAACTGGCGGCATGGCTTCTCCCGGTCGCGACCGTAGTTTCCCTGGTCTGGATCTGTCTCCTCACCTACATCAATGTACGCGAGCGCTACAGCGAGATCGGGGTGCTGCGAGCCGTGGGGGTAAAGGGCCGAACGATCCTCGGGGTGTTTCTGATCCGTGCGATCTTCGCTGGATTTATCGGCGGCGTTCTGGGCATCGTTGCCGCTGCTCTCCTGAATCAGTCGGACTATCCTTTGACGGGTCTCCTTTCGATTCGCGAGATCTTTTTCGCCTTGCTCCTTGCTCCGGTATTGGCCGCACTTGCCGCTTGGCTTCCAGCGTTTGCGGCAGCACAACAGGACCCCGTCGACATCCTGCGGCACGACTAATCAAATTTTCCTCTGACCCCAATGGCGATCCTTGAAACTGAATCTGTCTGCAAGCAGTATCTCTCCCCGGGAGGGACTGTTACCGCCGTTGATTCGGTAAGCCTCACGATAGAGGCGGGAGAATTCGTCGCCCTCCACGGACCGAGCGGTTGCGGAAAGTCCACTTTGCTCCTAATGGCTGGCGGATTGCTCTCCCCGGATTCCGGCAAGGTCCGGGTCACGGGCGAGGACCCTTATCAACGATCCTCCGACGCTCGTGCGGTGTTTCGAGGAGAGCGAATCGGGTTTGTCTTCCAGCAATTTCATTTGATCCCGTTTCTGAACGTTCTCGATAACGTCCTCGTGGGGCAAATGGCGGGAGGAGGGGATCTTCGTAGAAGAGCCGAGGAGTTGCTGGAGATCGTCCAACTGGGGCACCGACGACATCATGTGCCGTCAATGCTCAGTATCGGGGAGCAGCAGCGAGTGGCCCTTGCGCGAGCGTTTCTACGATCTCCCCGTCTCATTCTCGCAGATGAGCCGACCGGGAACCTGGACCGTGAAAACGCTTCAATCATTTTACAGCATCTCTCTCACTTTGCCGCCTCTGGTGAAGGAGCGGTCTTGATGGTCACGCACGATGACCGCGCAAAAGCAGCCGCAGGGCGAGCCATTGCGATGGAGGCGGGTCGCTTGCTCTAAAAAAGTCATCTATTTTAGGGACTGCGGGAATTCGTAACTCACGCCGATTCCCCCAAGCAAACCAAGTTTTTGGGAGGGAATCATTTGGGAGGAAAAAATGAAACTTCCAAACCACGCTCAAGTTAAATGTTTAATAAAATTAAAAATAAGATTGCTTTTAATTTTAATTTTATTAAAATACTAGAAGATTGAATTTATGAACCGCTATCTATTCCTCTCTCTCTTGGTGCTTTCGCTGACTCCTGGTATTGCTTGCGCGCAGGCATCTGAAGCTGGGCTGCTCTGTGTGTATGCAAGTCAATACCAAGGGCGAGCGACCGCGAGCGGTGCCTTGTATGATGGCGGACAATTGACTGCGGCACATGCGTCGCTTCCCTTTGGGACGATCGTGAGGGTTGCGAATTTTGGCACAGGTCGAATGGTTGACGTGCGGATCAATGATCGGAAGACGGCTGATGATCGGATCATTACTCTTTCAAAGGCGGCAGCTGAGGCAGTTCAGCTCCCAGGAAACGCCGTCTCTCAGGGCTCCCTATTGGTAGTCGGGAAGACTGCGGCCAGAACTGCACCGGCTCCGAATCGGGTGGCTCCAGCTGCCGTTGGCAGTGCTGCCGCGTCGGGTGGCATCGCTGCGGCCGCAGCAAAACCTGAGGCTCGAAAATTTCAGCCCCTTTCGGCTCTGTTTAACAAGAATTCGACAACAAAGGGGGCCTCGGTCGCGAATGCTTACAGTTATCCTGATCCGAATCTGTCGACGCAGATTCCCAATCAATATGGAGCAACTTCCCCTAGCGGCATGTCGCTTGTTAGTTCGACTTCCGGGGCACAGGCAAAAGCAGGTTTGGTGCAGACGATTCAAGGGAGGGGGCCCGACGTGGCATCTGGTGCTGTCTCGGGGGAATTAATTCCGCTGAGTGCCTCTACTGCAACGCAGGGAACGATGGGGAACTCGCAGTATGCGGCTGGCGCGGCACCCCGCACGTCGGGCCTCGTCCCCGTGCCCGGACCGACGATGCTCGCGTCTTCGAAGGCTCCGTATCGCGTGCAGTTTGGGGCGTTTCGAATCCTGAGCAATGCGGACGATTTGGCGGGTATGCTGAAAGGGGCGGCAGTGCCGGTGTCTGTTTATTCGGAGAAGGTATCTGGTTTAAATCTCGTGGTGACGGATGCCGGGTTTTCCTCCGCAGAGGAAGCGCAGGGTTGGATCGACTACGAAGCAGCGCGAAGAGGTTGGGTCGAAAGACCTGTTGTGATTCGGTAATTTCTTGTAAAAAGATCCAGGGAAGTGTCAAAGTAGCAGATGATCTTTCCACTTCCTCGCTCGGTGTTTGCGGCGATCCTGCTCGGAGTGACATCCTGGGGGGCTGGGGAGGAGACGGCCTACTTTGAGATGGCTTATCGCACCGAGGAGCCTGCCTTGATGATGCGGATCTACCGCCCGGTGGATTGGAAGGAGGATGACAATCGCCCCGCCGTGGTGTTCTTTTTTGGTGGAGGGTGGAAGGCGGGGACTCCAGATCAATTCGACGCCCATTGTCGGCGTCTTAGTGAACTAGGGATGGTCGCAATGGCAGCGGAATACCGCGTCTCCTCGAAACATGACTCAACTCCTCTGGATTCGTTCGAGGACGCAAAAGCGGCGATTCGGTGGGTTCGCGAGAATGCAGATATATTCGGAATCAATCCCGAGCGAATCGCTGCTGCGGGAGGTTCCGCCGGTGGTCATCTCGCTGCTGCGGTCTCCTGCTGTCGCTCTGCTATTGAAACCGAGACGCGGGATACTCCCGATGCGATTGTCGGATATAATCCCGCTCTCAACCTGTTGGTACCCCAAGTGGAGAAGTCGTGGGGGGCCGACGTTTATTCTCAGTTGGAGACAATCTCGCCACTTCAGAATCTGGACGTGTCACTTCCTCCCATGCTCCTATTCCATGGCGAAGCCGATCAGACGATCCCGATTGCATCGATCCGGGAATTTGTCGCGAAAGCGAAGGAGATCGGGGTAGTCCCCGCACCGGTCTTGGTTTCTTATCCGGGAAAAGATCATGGGTTTTTTAACGTGAATCGTGGAGAGGGTGTTGACTACGAGGACACGATGACACGAACTATTTCCTTTTTTCGTGAATTGGGCTGGATAAAATAAGGTGTCTCGGGTGGCTGGTGTCCGACAGACTCCTAGGGTGTTTTCGGATGATTCGCGTTCACACGTTCCGCCTTTGTTGGTCGATGGAACTTTGTCGTAGGCTGGAATCCGCACTGGAGAGAAACCGGAATCTGTGAGACGATACAACGATCCCAGCCCTATTTCTCCGAATGGCGAGCAATTCCGAAAAGACTCAGATTCAGACTCAGGCGAAGCCTGGTTCCGTTCACGTCATCGTGAACCCGGCTCCTTCGCGTAGAATTCCGCTCCTTGCGATTTTGAATCAAGCGTTCCGAGATGCGGGGATTCAGTGGGACATATCGATCACCCATGGCACCGGGGACGGCTCGATCCTGGCCCGCTCGGCGGTGGCGGCGGGGGCTTCTGTCGTAGCGGTCTACGGTGGGGATGGAACAGTCATGGAGGTTGCTGCCGGTCTCGTCGGGACGGATACACCCATGCTGATCCTCGGAGGAGGGACAGGCAATTTGGTCGCTTCGGAGTTGCGGTTGCCGACCGCACTGGAGAAGGCCTGTGATTTGATCTGTGGTCCCCAGTTTTCCACACGTCGAATCGATGTCGGAATGATAGGGGAACGCCCTTTTTTACTGCGAATCGGCTGTGGGATCGAAGTGGGCGTGGTCCAGGAGGCGACACGCGAAATGAAGGATCAATTTGGCAAATGGGCCTATGTCTGGGCGGGCATCAAGAGACTACAGGAAACCCCGGAAGCGAAATACGAGATCAAAATCGACGGGGGAGAGGTGATTCACGCGACCGGTGTCGCCTGCGTCGTAGCCAATGCCGGAACGGTCGGAGTAGGGCGCCTGACGCTGTCGCCGTCGGTTGATGTGAATGACGGTAAGTTGGATGTTTTTCTACTCAAAAAGGCGAATATCGAGGGAATCGCCCAAATCGCGTGGAAGATGATGGGGCTGGAACGTTTTATGAAAGAGGAATTCCCGGCTTTGGATGCTTCCCAGGCGGTTACTCACTGGACGGTAGAGACGGTCGAGATCACGACAGACCCTATCCTCGATATCCAGGTTGACGGGGACATTGTCGCCAAGACTCCGCAACTGATTCGGGTGCTTCCAGCTGGCTTGCGGGTGGTGGTTTGAGCCTTTCTTGCAGAAAATGGAGTGGTTTTTCGCTCAATCAGTTGAAATTAGACTGAAGTGAAGCAAGATCTGACCTTTAAGACATGTTAATTTCTGAAAAGCGTCTTGTCATCGCCTGTGGCGGGACCGGTGGACACCTGTTCCCTGGTATTGCTGTTGCTGAGGCTTGGACCAGGCAAGGAGGCGAGGTTCTTCTCTTGATCTCGGAGAAGCAAATCGATACGCTCGCGACGGAGGGGTATGATCACCTGCGTTTCGTGAAAATGCCGTCGATCGCGATGCCAGGGCTTTTTTCGTTGAAGATGCCGGGATTTTTGATCGCCTTTCTACGAACCTTTTTTTCGTGTCGGCGACTCCTCAAAGAGTTTCGTGCTGATGCGGTTTTGGGAATGGGCGGTTTCACCTCTGCGGCACCTCTCGCCGCCGGGAAGTGGGGGCGATTGCCGACTTTTATTCATGAATCGAATTCGATTCCTGGAAAGGCGAATCGGCTGAACGCAAAATTTTCCTCGGCCGTTCTGGTGGGTTTTGCTCAATGCGCTCCGTATTTTGGGGCGAGCAAGAGGATCGAAGTGGTCGGGACGCCATTGCGGCCGACTATTATCGATCGTCCCAGCCGGACCGAGGCCCTTGCCCATTTCGGATTGGATCCAGATAAGGCGACCGTAATGGTGATGGGCGGAAGCCAAGGGGCTCGGCGGGTCAACGAACTCGTCGCGGCGAGTCTGGAGATATTTCTCCGAGCCGGAATACAGGTTCTTCACATCAGCGGCCCGTCTGACTACGAGCTTGTCAAACCAGCCTACGAAGCGCACCCCGAGGCCGGGGTCTTAAAAGATTTTTGCAGTGACATCCAATATGCGTATGCGGCAGCGGATCTCGCGATCTGCCGATCAGGGGCATCAACGCTGACAGAGTTGGGATATTATGAAATACCCTCCGTCTTGATTCCGTATCCCTACGCAGCAGATGATCACCAAACCAGCAATGCAGAGATCTTTTCGGGACCTGGCGCGGCCGAACTGTGGAAACAGGCAGATCTCACGGAAGAGAATTTTGGTACAAAAATCGTTCGCTTGATCACTGATAAAGAAGGACTTGCGGAAATGAGTGCCGCCGCTGCCTCGCTCTCGATTCCCGATGCCTCGGACCGGGTTTGTGAAGTCGTCGTCACTGCCCTATCCTGATCCTTGAACCCCCAGTATTTTCCAGACGTTTACATAACTTATGAGTGATCTTTGCAAGGAGTGGGGAGATCGGTTCAGCAAACGCGAGACACCCCTTCGGGTGCATCTCATCGGAGTCGCTGGATCGGGCATGAGCGGGCTCGCATCGTTGTTTCTGGGCCTGGGACATCGAGTTTCTGGATCGGATCGAGTGACAACTCGGGAAACGGAACGGCTCCAGCGAGCTGGTCTCGTGTTTTCCAGTCCCCATTCGGCGAGTGCGGTTACCGGAGCAGATGTGGTCGTCTACTCCAGCGCAATCAAACCGGGGAATTCCGCCTATGACGAAACGATGCGTCTCGGCATTCCTCTCCTGCGGCGCGCCGAGGCTCTCTCTGCGATCATGCTAGGGAAAAAAGGGATCGTGGTGGCGGGAACTCATGGAAAAACAACCACTTCGGCCCTCTCGGCCCATGTCTTGAAGGTCGGGGCGAAGTCTCCCTCGCACTATGTCGGTGCGGAAATACCTATCCTCGGGACCAATGCGAACTGGGATGAAAGTGGCGAGTATTTTGTCGCAGAAGGGGACGAAAGCGACGGGACGCTCGTGAATTTTCATCCGGAACATGCCATCCTCCTCAACGTAGAAGCAGAACATCTCGATTTTTACGACGGGATCGATGCTATTTGCAAGGTTTTCGGCCAGTTTTGTGATCAAACAGCAGGAAAAGTGATCTACTGCGGCGACGATCCGAATGCACGCCTAGTCTGCGGGGATCGGGCAAATGCGATCAGTTACGGATGGGCAGCGGAAAATGATTTTATCGCCTCAGATCTGTCACCTCGTGGAGCGGGGACGGAGTTCACAATTCATGCTCGGGGCAAAGAACTGGGGAGGGTCCGGCTCGGGATTCCGGGGCGGCACAATGTCCTGAACTCGTTGGCCGTGATTGCTCTCGCTACGGAAGTGGGAGTTTCTTTTGATCGAATTGATGAGGCTCTCACCTCCTTTCGCGGCGCAAAACGCCGATTTGAGATGAAACGTCACAGTGACCGTGTCACGATTGTGGACGACTACGGGCATCATCCCACCGAAATCGCGGCGACGATTCAGACTGCCCGTTCTCAACATGCGGGACGACTGATCTGCCTTTTTCAACCGCATCGATTTTCCCGGACGCAACTGCTTCGGAACGAATTTGGAAGCTGTTTTGAGGGGGTTGATGAACTCTGGGTGACGGACGTCTACGCGGCAAGCGAGACTCCCATTCCAGGGATTTCCGGACAGACAATCGTGGATGCCGTCTTGGAGCTTGGTGAGGTCGAGCGAGCTTTTTCGCATCCCAACTTGTCAACGCTACACCTCGCCGTCGGGCCGAAACTGGAGCCGGGCGACTGGGTCATCACGCTCGGAGCGGGAAATATTCACGAGGTAGGGACTCGTCTCGCGCGAGATCTGGGGACTCTGGATCAATTGCGTGAGGTTCTGGACGAAGCGGACGGAATCGTGAAACTCTACGAGGCCATGCGCCGTCACACGACGATGAAGGTCGGCGGGCCGGCACAGTTCTGGATCGAACCTACGACGGTGGCGGGTCTCGCCAGGATCGTGAAATTTTGTACAGATTCCGCCATCCCACTCCGTGTCGTGGGCCGTGGATCGAATCTGCTCGTGCGCGACGGTGGCATCCCTGGAGTGGTCGTGCATCCGGTGCGTGGGGAATTCAGCGAAATTCATGTGGAAGGAAACGAAATCCGCGCGGGAGCGGGTGTCAAGTTCAAGGCCCTCGCGGCTTCGGCGCAGTCCGCCGGTATCGGAGATTTCGAATGGATGGAGGGAATTCCGGGGAACGTGGGCGGGAGTTTGCGCATGAATGCAGGTGCGATGGGCTGGGAAACCTTTGATCAGGTCGTTCGTGTCACCATGGTCGACGCCAGTGGTTCCGTTCTGGAAAAACCGGTGGAAATGATTCGGCATCACTACCGGAACGTGCCAGAACTCGCTCATAACGTCGCCGTTTCTGCCGTTTTCAAAGGAACTCCGGCCTCCGACGACACGATTGCCTCGAAAATGGCTGCCTCGAAGGAAAAGAGACGCGTCTCCCAGCCGGTGGCAGCCAGTGCGGGGTGTATTTTTAAAAATCCTGAGACGATAGGAGCTGGGCAGCTCGTGGATGAAATGGGACTGAAAAACTCCGGGGTCGGCGCGGCCAAAGTGAGCGAAGTCCACGGGAATTTCATCGTCAATGACGGGGATGCGACCGCCCAGGATGTCCTCGCTCTCATTGCTGAGATCCAGGAAACCGCGCGTCGGGAGCGTGGCATCGAACTCGAAACGGAAGTGCAAATCATCGGGCAGGATGAGCCCATTTAACGTAGACATCACCCTGTCTGGCCACGGACCTAACCCTCTATACATCCATTTTCTATGAACAAACCGATCAACGAAATGCACGTCGCGATTCTCGCAGGCGGTCCAGGATCTGAGCGTGAAGTCTCCATGGCCTCGGCCCGCGGAGTCGAGAAGGCACTAGGAGCTTATGTCGGCCAGATCAGTTTTGTTGATGTAAAAGGTCCTGACTTCGAACTCCCCAAGGGAACCGACCTCGCCTTTAACGTGATTCATGGAACGTTTGGAGAGGATGGGTGTCTCCAAGCGGAGCTCGAACGTCGGGGCATTCCCTACACCGGAGCGCGGCGCGTGAGTTCCGAGATCGCGTTCGACAAGGTGCTGAGCAAGGATCGTTTTCTTCAGGCTGGAGTGATCACCCCTGCTTCCGAGGTCGTTTTGATCTCGGACGGCATTGCTGCCCGACCGGCTTTTGGAATTCCATGTGTGGTTAAGCCACCGCGCGAAGGATCCAGCGTGGGGGTCCATCTCGTTCACGCGGACGACCAATGGGATGCGGCGATCATCGATGCGGCAAAATATTCCCACGATATCCTCGTCGAGGAGCTGATCGTGGGGAAGGAACTGACCGTAGGGATTCTCGGGGACCAGGTTTTCCCTGTCATTCATATCCAGCCTCGCTCCGGGTTCTATGACATCTCGAATAAATATCCTTGGATGACCGGGGCAGGGGGGACGGACTATTTTTGTCCGGCAGATCTCCCGGAAGAAGTGACCACAGCGGTGCAAGAGCAAGCGCTCAAAGCCCATCGTTCTCTGGGCGTAGAGGTGTATTCTCGCGTCGATGTTCTCCTGCGAGCCACCGACTTGAGGCCCTTTGTTCTCGAGGTAAATACCATCCCCGGCATGACGGAAAGTAGTCTTTTGCCGAAGGCGGCACAGGCGGCCGGGATCGATTATGCAACTCTTTGTTTGAAAATTATTAAACTTTCGCTTAATTTCAGCTAATGCGAAAGAAAGTGGGAAAAACAAACTCCCGGAAATTCAGGCTCAAAGGGGTGCTCTCGCCACGTCGTTCCCGAGAGGATGACGGGGCCTGGATTACGTTCGATAATGGTCAGGTACCTCCCGTCGTGTCGGTTCGTCGCAAAGCAAAACGTCGCTCACTCATCATCCGTGCTCTTGCCCTCCTTTGCATCTCCCTCAGCATTCCCATCGGGATTAAGTGGGGTTACGGGAAAGTGTTTTTCGAAAATGAGGAGTTTTTGTTGAAACGCTTGAATCTCCAGAGCGATGGTGGCCTCAGCGAGTTGAAGCTCGCGGAAATCGCAAATGTAGCCGCCGGAATGAATCTGATGGAACTCGATCTCGGCGCGATTGAAGAACAGATCAGCCGACTGCCTCAGGTCGAAAAAGTCTCCGCTACCCGTGAGATGCCGGACACTTTGAACCTCATTGTGCGGGAGCGGATCCCTCTGGCATGGCTCTCCTCGCCTCCGCTTGGGATTCGTCCTTGGGACATGGAGCGAGGGTATCTCATTGATGCCTCTGGCGCTCTCTTTCGTTGTCTCGATCTGAATGAGGGTATGAAAACTCTGCCTGTGATCGAGGTGTTTAAAATCGCAAATCCGGTGGAAGGTACCCAGGTGGAGTCCGATGGAATCCTTGCTGGGTTGAAGCTCATTCAGGAGAGCGACCGCCTTTTCCTCGATCAAGGATTGCAGATCAGTGAAGTCCGGGTGCGGGATGAGTGGTCGGTTGATTGCTCCTACGGGGGGAAGTTACTCGCGACATTTGCCATTCATGATATCGATCGTGGTCTCACGGATCTCGGACTCATTTTGAAAAAAACCGCCGAGAGCGGGAAGGCGTTGGCGACCGTGAACGTTGCTGCTGTAAAAAATATTCCGGTGACTTTTGTGAATACCGTTGAAACTAGCGGAGAACCTTCGGTAGACTCTGGGGGAGTAACTGCCCCGGCGACTGCTGCTCCGTTGGATGAAACGGATGTCAGGGAAAAGGAGCAGGAGAAACACCTGCAATCAATTTTGAATGGCGGATAATCTGCCCATAAACCGTATCTGAATGGCTGCATCGAATATCTACGTTGGCTTGGAAATTGGAACATCCAAGGTCTGTATCGTCGTCGGCGAAGTGAGGAGTGACGGTGCCATTAAGATACTCGGAGTCGGGCAGCACCCGTCTGCCGGAGTTCGGAAGGGGGAGATTGTTGACGCCGAAACGGTCCAAACCTGTCTGCACGACGCTCTCATGCGGGCTGAGGAGCGCAGTGATGTGGAGATCAACACCGTCTTTCTCGCCGTGACCGGTTCTCACATTCAAAGTTTAAACAACCGTGGAACCATCCGGGTTTCTGACGAGCAAATGGAGATCTCCAACGAGGATCTCGATGAAGTCAAAAAGATCGCTCGAGACGTGCCCCTTCCGAAAGAGAATGGATTCGTCCATTCGATCATTCAGCATTATTACGTAGACGGACAGGATAAAATCACGAATCCTACCGGAATGCTCGGGCAAAAGCTGGAGGCCGATTACCACATTATTCATGGGGTGAAAACTCGAATTCAGAATGCGATCAAGTGTGTAAGGGAAGTCCCGCTCGAAGTAGAAGACATCGTTTTTTCCCCCGTTGCCGCCGCACAAGTCGTCCTGAATCGTGAGGCGAAGAACGAGGGGGCACTACTGCTCGATATCGGTGGAGGCACGACGGATTACATTTGTTTTGTGGATGGCGCAGTGGTCGCGTCTGGTTGCGTTGCGATCGGCGGCGACCACATTACGAACGACATCGCACTCGTTTTGAAGATCCCTCTTGCCCGTGCTGAGAAACTGAAAGTGGCCCATGGCAGCGCCTCTCTGAAAGGGATTGCTGACATCGAGATCTCCGTAGAAGGGGAGTCTGGGAAGAAAGTACATCAGGAACTTCTGAACCAGATTATGAATGCTAGAGTGACGGAGTTGCTCACCGTCGTCTACGAACCACTCGCGAAAGCCGGCTATCTGGAGAAGCTCGGAAAAGGGATCTATCTGACCGGAGGGTCCAGTCTCATGAAAGGAATTGCTGATGTCACGGAAGAGATTTTCGGCATACCCGTGCAAAAAGCGGGATCTCCTTCGATGTCCGGTCCGTCGGCTCTTTTTGAGAATCCGCAATACGCAACACCAGTGGGATTGATCCGTTATGCACAGTTGCTCGACGAACAACGGCCGAAAAAGGGCACTTTCAGCAAGTTAGGGGAACGTCTCGAAAAAATCTTCGGAGGGAGCCGGTGAATCTTAATCGGTTGACAAGAATGAGAAATTACGCAAAATAAAGTCTTTCATGATCGAATACAATCAAGCTGAACAGACGGAACTCGCGAATCTTTCGGAGTTGCATGTCAAAGTGATCGGTGTCGGCGGCGCCGGAGCGAATGTGCTCGATCGAATGGCCTTGGAGGGTAGTGATGACGCTGAACTGCTCACGCTGAACACAGACGTCCGAGCTCTCTCCACTTCTGTTTCCAGTGAGAAAATTCAACTCGGGGCCACGCTCCTGAAAGGAATGGGCACAGGAGGCGATCCTTCACTTGGGAAGCAGTCAGCCATTGAAGCGGTCGATGAAATCCGTCAAGCGGTCCGTCACAATCGCATGGTTTTTGTTTGTGTTGGGCTCGGCGGCGGGACAGGTTCCGGTGCAGCCCCGGAAGTGTGTCGCATCGCTCGTGAAGAGGGTGTCTTTCTTGTGGTTTTTGCGACGATGCCGTTCTCCTTCGAGGGTGCCCGTCGCATGCAACAGGCTCGTGATGCCCTCGACTTGATTGGTCGGTATGCCAATGCAGTGATCACTTTTGACAACGATCGCATGGGTGAGTTGATCGTGCCGAAAGACGGGGTCGCACAAGCGTTTTCCGCTGCGGATAAAATCATCAGCCAGAGCATTCGCGCTACGATGAATGTGGTATTCCGCCCCGGTATCATCCGGATCGGGATGGACGATTTGCTTTCCGCCATCAACTCCGACGATTCCCGTTGCCTCTTTGGTTACGGCGTTGCCAAGGGCGACAACCGCTCGCACGAAGCGCTGGAGCAAGCTCTCAAATGCCCACTCTTGGATCGCGGTAAGTTGCTGAACGACGCAAAAGCGGTTCTTGTTCAGGTCGCTGGGGGTGACACCATGACTCTTTTTGAAGTGCAGTTGGTGATGGAGGAGGTCTCCAAACACGTCAGCCCTGATACACAGATTCTTTTTGGCACGGGTACCGATAAACGACTCGGAAACAGCCTCACGGTTACGATCATTAGTTCGATTGCTGGTCCAGGTGCATCCGCGCAACGCGACCGCACTGTGGAAGAGGCTCCAGAATCTCCCTCGATTTCCCTTGGAATGCCCTCGCTCCTGAGCGAAGCCATGACTCAACCCATCCTCCCGAGACCGCCCGTCTATGAGGCAGTGGCTCCAGAAGAAGAAAGCTCCGTAGATGACGTAGAAGAGGAATCTTTTGACGAATCCGGCGCATTTGAAGCTCTGGATAGTTTTGAAGATCCTCCAGAAGAGGAAGATTTTTACGCAGACGAACCTGAACCCGACACCGAGAACGCTTCCGTGTTCGAGCCTTTGGAGGAGGAAGACGATGTTACTCCCTCCTATGCTCCAGAGCCGGTTCCTTCTTTATTGCGTCAGACCCCCGTGCCGCCTGAACTGAGATCGAACGAAGAGGCTTCCGACCTCCGCAACCCGATCGCGCGAGCAATGAATGTGGCGCAGGATGACGATTTTGATGCGTCTGTTTTTGAAAGTGATTCGAACGAGGTGGATCGAGTGGAAGCGGTAACGGAAACTTCCCAAAAAATCACCCTGACTCGTATGGTGAGCAGTGGAAATACCGGGAGAATCCGGACTCGTGATCCTCTTACTTCCTCCATGGACGGCCCTGTCCTGCCACCGAGTAAGCCACCGGTCATTCCCCACGAAGAATCTCCCTTGCCGATTTCGGATGAAGCTCGCCAACAGCAGGAAATGTTGCGCCTCGAACCCGCCCTCGGAAAAGGTCGTTTTGCAAAAAGTGATCCCACCATCGTGGATGGAGAAGATCTCGATGTTCCCACCTTTCTTCGGAAGAAGAAGTGATGGAATGCTGTCGCGGTGTCGCTGATCACTATCGCTCACCGCGACTGGAGGCAGCGTTCGCAAAGACGGATCTACGTGTGGTATCGAATGGAACCACGTCGTAATCGAAAGGATTGGTTCTCACTTTTCCCGCTTCGCGGCCTTGTCAAGAATTGCTGTCCGTGGTAAACACGTGCCATGAAAAGAACTCTCTTACTAGGTGCCTTGCTTCTCGGAATACTTCCTTCACTCCGGGCCGAGGAGAAACCGGCTGCGCTCAATACCCTCACTGACGCCGAAAAGGCGGAAGGATGGGTTTTGCTTTTTGACGGCAAGTCCCTCTCGAAGTGGCGGAATTATCAGAAGCAGGAGATCAATGACAAATGGAAGATCGAGGATGGCATTTTCACGCTCACGGAAAAGGGTGGGGGAGATATCATCACAAGAGATGAATACGGCGCTTTTGAGCTGATGCTCGACTACCGCATTGCTCCTGAGGGCAACAGTGGGCTGATGTTCCACGTCGGGGAAGCGGAGAAAACTCCGTGGATGACCGGTCCGGAGATTCAGATTCAAGACAACGAAGCAGGACACGATCCTCAGAAAGCAGGCTGGCTCTACCAGCTCTATCCCGCGAGTGTCGATGCGACTCACCCGGCTGGAGAGTGGAATTCCCTCCACATCATCATCTCCCCGGAGAAGTGTGTCCACATCATGAACGGGACCAAGTACGTCGAGTATGTCAAAGGTTCCGCTGACTGGGATGCAAAAGTGGCGGCGAGCAAGTTCTCTAAATTTCCAAATTTTGGCAAGCGCACCAAAGGGTTCATTTGCCTGCAAGATCACGGCAACGTGGTCTCCTTCCGCAATGTGAAGATCAAATCGCTCGACTGATTTCGCTCAGAGCAGCTCACGGATGGGGCGGCCGTCGCTGATGGCGATGGGGCGCCCGATCGGAGTCATTAGTTCGTATCCGTAGTCGATTCCGAAGCGGTCGAAAATGGTCGCGTGGATGTTTTCCACCTGAACTGGATCTTCTGGAATTTCGCTCTCCCCGAGTGGATCGGTCGCGCCAATGGCGAGTCCACCGCGAAGACCGCCGCCGCCGATGGCGACACTGAACCCGTGCGGCCAGTGGTCGCGACCCTCGGCCACATTTAGTTTCGGCGTTCGCCCGAACTCGGTTGCGACCATCACGATGGTCTCCTCGTAGAGGTTCCGTTCCTTCAGCCAGCGGATGAGCGAACTATACGCCGGATCAAGAATTCCGAGTTGGGTCTTCTGTCCTTCAAGATTGTTTGCGTGAGTGTCCCAGCCTTTCAAGGTCACTTCTACACAGCGCACTCCCACTTCGATGAGGCGTCCGGCGGCAAGGCACCCGCGACCGAAGGGAGTGTCACCGAAGAGTTCTCGCTCTGCTTTCGGCGAGGTGCTCACGTCAAATGCGGCGAGTTGGGCGGACGACATCATTTTCAGCGCCCGCTCGATCGATGTCCGATGCATGGTGCGGGATTCCTCCATTCCAGCGAGACGCCCTGACTGGAACCCTTTTTCCAGGATCGCGAGAGAATCGAGACGTTCTCGCTGGTGGGCTTCATCCGTCCGCGCGAGGATGTCGGGAACGGGTTTGATAGGATCGTTGGCCTGGAATGCATCATAGGAGGCACCGAGATAACCACCTCGCCCTGGGGTTTGACCAGGAAGGATCGAAATATGGGAAGGAAGATCGATCTCGCCTGGCTCGCCCAGTGCTCCCGGCATTTCGTGGCAGATCACGGAACCGATTGCAGGATGCACCAGACCCGGAAAGGGACGATACCCGGTTTTGACATTGTAGATGGCTCGAGAGTGGTCACCTTCTTTGCTCAGGACGGACCGCAGAATCGAAAAATCGTTCGCCAGTTCTGCCGTCAGCGGGAGCCCCTCGCCCAATTGCAGGCCTTTGACGGCGGACGGAATTGCCTTTGCTCCGTGGGCTATGGTCGAATTCGGATGCGGATCGAAGGTGTCCAACTGGCTCGCTCCGCCTTCCATCCAGAGGATTATCAACGACCTCGGACGTCCGCCTGATTTCTCCGCTCCGCGGGCAAGCTGCTGGGCGAAAGGAGTCAGCCAGCTCATCCCCGCCAGAGCGGAACTTTTCAAAAGCCCCCGACGAGTGAAGTGGGTCCGGCTGTCACAGTGCTGAAAAATCGGATCGTTCATCGGTTCCAAGAAAATTCGGTCGTATTGATCAATGCCCAGAAGAGGTCCGTGAAGGCACTGTCCCGGGTTTTTCCCTTTTTCCCATCGAGGGAGGATCGAAAATGATTTCTTTCCTCCTCATTCGGGTAGCGTGTCAGCACCGCGAGGAAGGCCGCATCGATCGCCGCGTTGTCGGATGGTGAGTATTTTGCGATCCGGCTGGTGCTGCTGAGAAGGGGATTTGGCTGGATGCGTTCTCTCACGAGTTTTCCGTTCATGAGCAGCAATCGTTGAGGGATCGTACCTGATTCCTCCGCAAATTCGTTTTCACCGGGATCGCCGTATCGCTTTACAAAATCCCGAGTTTCGAAAGATCGCCGCAGCTTCTGGAACACATGCGTGGTGCTGTCGAGCGTTTGCAGGGTGCTCGCCTGAATGACGCTGCCCGCGACCTGCTCGGGGCGCAGGGGCGTTATGGGAAAAGCACACCAGACCGCCTCCTGTTCCGCCGTGACCGGCCTTTCCGGATCGCCAGACCGGCTGTCCCGCCGGAACGGTTCCGAAGACGCGATGATTCGGATGAGGTATTGCAAGTCATAACCACTCTCGGTAAAACAACGGGCGAGTTCTTCGAGTCCCGCGGGATAGGGACCGTCGAGCGGGATGTCATCCACCGGTGTGAGGAGGGGACGCCCAAAGAGAATCGCCCAAGTGCGATTGACCGTTGCCCGCGCAAATGCCTCGTTTTTCGGGTGGGTGACCCAATTTGCGATTTGCTCTCTCCGGGAGCCCGATTCCCCCAGTAGTTCCGGCTGGTAGGGGACATGGGGAGCGACGACGGTCATTTCGGTCTTTCCGAGGTAACGGGTTTCATAGTTGATTCCTTTCTTCTCCCGGACACCCGTGATCGTCATGTCGGCCTGGGCGAAGTAGGCAGCGAGCTGATGAAAATCCTCTTGCTTCCACCTGTCTCCGAATTTGTCATCGTGGCACTGGACGCAATCGAGACTGAACCCGAGAAACGCCCGAGAGGATCGCGCGGCGAGTTTTTGTTCATCGGGGCCACCCTTGCCCTGCATCACCGACACCGTGATAAAATTTGTCTCGGGCTGGCTCGTCCAGAGGCCTTCGGCGGAAATAAGGTCTCGCACCAGTTCGTCATAGGGACGGTTCGCGGTGAGTTGATCTCCCAGCCACGTGACGAGACGGCGGCGGCGATAGACGAGGAAGGGGCCCGTTTCGACACCGACAAAGGCACGCGCAAACCGCTCCGCAAGGTAGTCCGCGTAGCGACGATCGGCGAAAAGGTGATCGAGCCAAAATGCGATGGGGTCACCGTCTTCGGGCAACTTCTCCAGATTCCGGATCTCTTCGAGAGAAGGCGGAGACCCTGTCAATGCGAGCGAAAGACGTCGAGCGAGGGTGAGTCGGTCGGCCGCTGGCGCAGGGGCGTCACCGGCAAGATCCGACGCTCTTGCAAAGGTCTCATTCACGGCGGAGAGATCGTTTTGGAATTCTTCCGAAGCCTGCGGCACCTGGGGGGATACGATCGATACGGATGACAAATAGTGAGCCAGGAGCATGGCGAGACTGATGAGGAGGACTGCGAGAACACAGAGTCGGGGAAGGATGCGAGTGAGAAAGACTTTCATCGGACGGGTCCGGGGTTGAAAACTGTGCAATAACAGGTTCACTGCAATGAGACGGTGCCGCAACGGAAGCGGTTACACGATCCGCTAGAAATATGGGGAAAGAACGACTCGATCAGCTGATGCATCGGCGCGGATTGTGCGACTCCCGCGAGATGGCCAAGCGCCTCATCATCGCGGGTGAAGTTCGAGTCGACGGGCATGAGGGAATCCTGAAACCAGGGCTCAAAGTGGACGAAGACGCGAGCATCGAAGTGAAAAATCGCCCGAAATTCGTGAGTCGAGGCGGATTTAAGATCGAAAAGGCGCTCGATGAGTTCGGGATCGATGTGACCGGTCTCGTGGTTTTTGATGCCGGTGCCTCGACGGGAGGTTTTACCGACTGTGTCCTCCAGCGTGGTGCCGCAAAAGTCTATGCTTACGATGTCGGGACGAATCAACTCGCCTGGAAGATCCGCAGTGACGTGCGAGTCATCTCGCAGGAGGGTTTTAATATCCGCTACCTCCAGCCCTCCGATCTGCCTGAAAAAGTGGATTTGGTCATGATCGATGTTTCCTTTATTTCCCTGACCCTGATTCTCGGACCCGTCTTCGACGTGCTGAAAGAAGATGGCAGTGTCGTGGCGCTCATCAAACCGCAGTTCGAACTCAAAAAGGAACAGATTGGCAAAGGCGGTATTGTGAGAGACTCCGCTCTCCACGAAGAAGCCGTCGAAAAGATCCGTTCTTTCGTCGCCGCCCCGCTGGGAAAAAGCTGGAAAGGGGTGACGCAGTCACCTATCAGTGGAACCGACGGTAATATTGAATTTCTCGCATGGCTGAAACACGAAAAATAGGCGTCATCGCAAATCCCGCCAAGCCGGGAGCTTCCGCCCTCTTGCTGGATCTCGTGAACCAGTTTTGCGACCGAGACGTGTCTATGCTGCTGGAGGAAAATACCGCAGATCTCGCGAATCTCCCCAACGGTATCCCTTTTGATCGTTTGAGCGACGAAGTCGATCTGCTCATCGTTCTCGGAGGTGACGGAACGATCCTCTGGGTTCTCCGTCAGTTGAAAGAACACATCAAACCCATCGCGGCAATCAATACCGGAACACTTGGTTTTCTCACCTGTGCCACAGCGGACGAGAGTTCCATGCTCGTGGATGCCCTGATCTCGGGGGAATATACCACGACCCATCGCATCGTCATTGCTGGCGAGTTGGAGCGAAACGGAGAAATGGAGACTTCCTTTGTCGCCCTGAATGAGGTCACGCTCTGTCGTGGAGTGGATTCCCGTGTCATCCACGTTGATGCAACGATCAATGAAAAATTCGCAAATCGATACACGGGCGACGGTCTCATCCTTGCGACACCGACTGGTTCCACCGCGTATTCCCTCTCCGCTGGTGGTCCGCTCGTCGAACCTGCGGCGAAGGTATTTGCGCTGACCCCGATTTGCCCCCATTCCCTCGCAAATCGGCCTCTTATCGTCGACTCCGCTAGCCGCATTCTTTTTGAAGCCCCCGAACAGCGGGATGATCTCTCCCTCCTCGTTGACGGTCAGCTCCTCGCTGTGATTTCGGAACCGGCGAAACTGCATCTTCGTCGGGCAGACTTCACCCTCCCCCTGATCTCACTCACCAGTCAGGATTTCTACGATGTCCTCCATCAAAAAATGCGATGGACCGGGACAACGCTCTGTTCGGGAGAAGCGAGCTGAAGGACGAAAGGCGGAGTAGACCCGCCCGACCCAGGAAGCTTCCTCGGGTTTCGACGAATCATCGAAGAGGGGAAGATCGCGATATCAATCGACGAACGAATCGGAATGAAGTGGAAATAGACGGAGCGAATCGAAGCGCAGCGGAGATGGACGGAACGAAGTGAAGTCAACCGAAGTCAAAGGACTGTCCGCAGGACCGCCCGAAGGGAAAGCCCGAAGGGAACGCCCGAAGGGAAAGCCCGAAGGGAACGCCCGAAGGGGGGAGCGAAGCGCAGTCAAACCCGTATGACCCCGGCGGTGTGGGGGGAGCGGGTTCAATCCTCGCTTCTACCCGATTCTGCCTTGGTTGTTTTTGTGGCAGCGATTTGCGCGAAAAGGCGTGAAAAGCACATCAAACGCGCCCTCTCCGGTGTCTCGAGCAAATGCTGTATGAGATGCGGGTAAAACGCGGCCATCTCGCCAGATGTGAACGACGAACCAATGTGCTTCGTGTCAAAGTCCGGCTTCCGCCTGTCGGTAAGCCACTTGAATGCAGGTCGAAGTGCGGGGTCGGTGAAGGCCAAGTCGAGGAAACCTTCATCCTGATCGAGAAATCCGGCCATGAGTGAAAGTTGGGAGCTGATTCGCTCCCAATCTCGGATTCGCTGCCATGTTGCGTTCAGGGCGGCACCGTCCATTCCATCAAGGTCGACACCGAGTTCGTCAATCAGAGCGAGCTTCTCTGATTCATCGATTCTCTTCCAGTATTCCATCTCAAACCCCACCCAATTCTGGTGGTCGGGAATGTGCTTCACAACTACCTGCCGCGTCTCTGGCAACCAATAAAGTGGAACGAAGAACGCATCGCCCTGAGCCTTGTATGCCTCCTTCAAGTGCTCGACCTGACGATGACCAAGTGCGCTCGCCGCAAAACCCAAAATTGCGATGGTGAGCGTTACGAGCGTTTTCATTTCTTGGCAACTTCGAGGTGTGGCAGCCCGATCCGGGAGCGCGGCCTCGAAGACAGATTAAGGATTCTAATCAGAAAAGTCAATCAACTCGCGGCGGGATCGGGCTTACCAGCGTCGTCTTGTTCGCATTGGGCAGAGGTTGCAGAACCGCCGCGCTTCAACGGCTTCTCTTCGAGAACATCTCCGGCGTGATCACGCAAGCGAGGACGCACTTGTCGAGATCACCCCACACCCATTCCGATCTGCTTTTGATGGGGAGCACAGGTTCGCGGTCATCATCTTCCTCGGCATACTTCTTCCATCCGTCAAACTGAGCAACCGTGAAGTCGCTAACCCCAATATCTGGCACGATCTTAAAGTTACGACGCTTAAAACTCACCACATTCTGTTCATCCGAAGAAGCAAACACGAGCATGAAGTAGCGCTTATCTCCGTCGTTGCGGAGTTGCACAACTAGACGGTCTCCCTCCTTGAACTCAAGTTCGGGCGACCGGGTTTCGCCGATCGCAGCCTCATAAACTTGCGCGCCATTGATGAAGATGATGGCACCATCGTCAACGGAGACGTAAAAAATCCCTTTGGTGAGGCTGGCTACGTTGTTCGTCTGCGCGAAACAGGACAGTGTACAGAGAACAAATATGAGTGAGGTAAGTAATTTTTTCATGGAGTCAGGCTACAAGGACATCAATTATCGGTCAACCGTGCCAGTTTTTCGGATTAATTTTTGAAGCGAACGTCAAAGGCCAGACGGCGGCGAAGCCGTTGTCTGCGCCGCCGTGTTCGCTGCGTTCGTGGTGTACTGCGGGACAATGTGGGAGATGCCCGCATCGCGCAACACTTGAAAAAGCGCGATCAGCCGATCTCCCGAAGTCTTGTCGTATGCTGCTACCAGAATCACTGCGGTTGACTCAGTGAGGCGCGCGGTTTCCGAATAGGTCCGAAGTCGTGATGCCAATTCGTTTTCGAGGAGCCCTTCCCCGTTCATTCGAATTTCATTCGCACGTAGTTCGAGGGTCATAATGTCACCGAGACTGTCCCTCATCGCTGTGATTGAGGAAGGGGGACTTTCGGTGGTTCGGAACTTTATCTCGACGGGAAGTTTCGATGAAAGTTCGTAAGCAGCGTTCAAGATCTCCGCTCCATCGAGTCCAGTGCCGTCAATTACTGAGATTGAAATCGATTCGGGTTCCCGTTGAAGAATCAAAAGGATTAAGAAAACGGTGATCGTTCCGAGTGCAAGACAACCAAGCGCGATGATCGGGTTGACTTTCATTTTCTGAGCGTCAAGCATGAGGCACGGCTGACCGGGAGCGTGCGCTCGATGCAGGACAAGGGTTTGAATTGCGGTGGATCATTTGAACTCGGAACGTGTCAGCCGTTGCTCTCCATGCGTTTGTTCTCCCGTTGGTGGTTCTTGATGGCCGCCAGAAGTATAGAAACCGATGCAACCGCCGCGACTGGGAATCCTGCCTGCATCTTAGATCCTTCTGCAACGGCTGAACCGACCCAATAGGTGAGGAAACCTCCGGAAAGTGCAAGTAAGCCGATCGCGATCAAGTGCGAAATATCAAAAACCTTGAGGATGGTCAAAACCGTGATTAATCCAGCAGCGACGATCAGCAGGATGAAGATCCATGAGGGAATCAACATCCCCAGATCAACAGCGCCACGCATTCCCGTTTCCATCGTTGAGAACGGTGTTAGTAAATCGCGCATCTCGGGAAACTCCAATTCGGGCAGCCCCTCACGCTTCATTCGGACTTCCACAGGAACGAAAATCCAAGGTAGCCATAGAGTGAAAAGGGCAATCACAGTTCCGATGCCGGTTACCGTTGCCCAGTTGCGTGCCTCTTTGGTATCGGTCATTTTTCAGGCGAGACAATATGGCTGCGCCCCGGTGACGCACAATCCTTAAATCGAGAAGGTGGCGTGTTCCGGGGTTCAAATCGTGGGCTTTCGGGCTTTTGAGGGCCTGACCTATCCAATAAGTTGAAGCGTTG
>JAGPCC010000204.1 GCA_018058245.1 Verrucomicrobiales bacterium | reverse complement strand
AATTGAACCGGCTCATCCGCGAAGTCCTGATGGTCTACAAGGCAACGGCCGACTCACGACATCTCGAAATTTCCGCAACACTCTGTGAAACCTTGCCCGAGACGTACCTAGCAGATGACCTCCGACTAAAGCAAATTTTGTCAAACTTGGTCTCCAATGCGATCAAATTTACCGACCGCGGTGATATTTCGGTGACCGTGCAGGGGATCAAAAAAACCGGGCGCGATCAACTCCTCTTCGAAGTGAAAGACTCCGGTATCGGGATCAGCGAGGAAGCGGGAATGACGCTCTTTTCCCCATTCCGCCAGATCAGTGGCGACGAAAAGCGATGTTTCAACGGAACCGGACTCGGACTCGCGATTTCAAAAAATCTCGTTGAACTGATGGGAGGGCGCATCTGGTTCGAAAGCGAACCCGGAGTCGGGACAACCTTCTTTTTCACGATCGACTACAAGGCAGAAACCGACACCACCGACGACATCGTCAGCCGCAAAAAACTCCCCCCTCTGGAAGCACGGTCCACAAGGGAACATGGTCGCTCCAAGGTTCTCCTCGTCGAAGACAACAAAGTGAATCAAAAAGTCGCGCGGCTCACCTTGGAACAACTCGGTTGCGACGTCATGATCGCCTCGAACGGTCGCGAAGCCGTCGATCTTGCAGAGGGGCCCCTCGTCTTTGACCTCATTCTCATGGACGTGAACATGCCGGTGATGAACGGTCTCAGCGCCACCCAAGCCATTCGTGAGCTCGATCACCAAAATGCCCAAACCCCTATCGTAGCCATGACGGGAATGGCTTTCGACGAGGACAAAGAACAATGTCTCGCTGCTGGAATGAATGATGTGATCACAAAACCTTTCGAAATCAACGACCTGCGCAAGTGCCTCCACGCCTGCCAGAACCATGCGCCTGCGACGGTGATCCTCTCCGCCTAAGTTGGTCTTTTGGCCTCCGTTCCAAGCCTTTCCGCACGGAATCCTGATCTCTGAGAATATTCCACTGGCGTTTTCTCTTGTTTTCGCGAGGATGAACCGCGATGCCACTCAACCTCAAAATCTTCAGCGGAACAGCCCACCCGGAACTGGCTGACGAGATTGCCGCCTACCTCGGCGTGCCCCGATCGGACGCTACGGTAAAGCATTTCCCCGACGGGGAAACCTTTGTCAAAATCAATGAGAACATCCGGAAACGGGATATTTTCATCGTGCAGCCCACCTGTCCGCCCACCAATCATAATCTGATGGAGCTTCTCATCATGGTTGACGCGGCTCGCCGTGCCAGTGCCGAGAGCATCACTGCCGTGATTCCCTTTTTCGGGTATGCACGTCAGGACCGGAAGGATCAACCACGCGTGCCCATCACTGCGAAGCTGGTCGCGAACCTCCTCACCGCTGCGGGCGTCACTCGAGTTCTCACGATCGACCTTCATGCCGGTCAGATTCAGGGGTTTTTTGACATTCCGGTCGATCATCTCTATGCGATGCCAGTCCTGATCAAATATCTCCGCGAAAAAGGACTCTGCGACGATCTCGTCGTCGTCTCTCCAGACGTTGGAGGAATGAAAATGGCTCACGCCTACTCCAAAGCACTCGGCACGCCCCTCGCTATCGTGGCAAAGAACCGGGTCAGCGCCACCGAAGTAGAAGCCATCAGCGTCATTGGAGAAGTTGCAGGCAAAAACGTTCTCCTTGTCGACGACATCTCGGAAACCGCGGGAACACTCACCTCCGCCGCGAAATTACTCCAAAAACACGGCGCCAAACGTATTTTTGCAGGCGTCTCCCACGCAGTCCTGAACGACCAGGGACGCCAGCGGATCGCCGAGTCAGACATCGAAGAACTCATTTCGACGAACAGCACTCCCTATGCAGTCGGGCACAAAGTAAAAAATGTCAGCGTGGCCGAAATCCTGGGAGAAGCAATCCGCCGCATCCACTTCGGAGAGTCCGTGACCTCCCTGTTCGACATTTCTTGACGCAGACGTAAGTCTTCCCAGTCTGCTACTGTTAGATCCTCGAATCTGCGCAAAAATTGTACCGTCGAGATAATAACATTCTAAAAGGTCTGCGTCACTGGTCTGGAGATTTCCGCTGGTTCATTTAGAACGCTCACCTCAGTCGTTGTAGGTCACGTCGCCCCTGTTTTCGCCGAGCTTCATCATGCCGAAGGCGCTGCCGCCTTGGCTGATAGTTTCGCGGCGACCGAGGAGGTTGTTGGCGTACGTGTAGGGATAGGAGGAAATTACCGTTCTTGGTTCTTGGTTGGCTGGGGTCTGAGAGCGATGGGTCGGTGGGTTGTGGCTCGCTCGTGCGTCACGATGCATGGCCGAAGGCGGCCCCGACAGGATGCCCGTTCTACTATTCACGACACCGGTGATGAGATTGCGGTGTGGTTCGTAGGTCGTTTCGACGCTGTGGACGGGGCCGGCCATCTTGATGAGCAGGACAGAATTGCGTTCATCATTCCCGTAGCCGAACTCTCCGGCGAGATTTTTTCGCTGAAGAGTTTGGGACAGGTAGGGAACGATTTCTCATGGAATGAGCCCCTGCGTGAGCCATCTTCTATTTTCACAAAAACTTCTGCCGCGCCTTGGCCAAGGCGCAATCAGGGACCAGCGAAGCGCTCGGATTTTCAGCAAATGATTGAATACTCCCCAATCTCCCCGAATCTCTTCCTTTTGAAATGAAGGCCCCCTTTCTCACTCTCGCGGTTGCGATCACAGTAATTGTTGTGGCCTCATCCGCGATTGCCCAAGAAATCGCCAAGACACTGGAAAAGTCGGCCAAGCTTCTGACCACCGAGACTTACGACCGCGAGGCAGAGTTGCGGATTAACAAATTCACCCTGCCCACGGACATCACGGCATCCCTTTTCGCCGACTCCAGTCAAACGCAAAACCCCAGGGCAATCTGTTTTGACCGTCAGGGGCGGCTCTACCTCGCCGAAGTCCAACGCTGGGGCACCGCCGTTCAGGATATTCGGAAAGAACATGGTCTCCTCCTTGACGACATCAACAACACGACCACCGCCGATCGCTACCGGATGTATGAGCGGAATCAACAGACCCGTCCGCTCTCGTTTTATACGGAATACACCGATCGCATCGTCTGCCTCGAAGATACCAATCGGGACGGACGGGCAGACCGAGCCAAGGTCTGGGCCGATGGATTCCACGAAGTCCTCGACGGGCCCGGAGTCGGCCTGCTCGCCGGGGACGACAACGATCTCTATTATACGAACATCCCCCATCTCTGGCATCTCAAGGACACGAACAACGACGGAAAGGCGGATGAACGCACTTCGCTTCAGGCCGGATTCGGTGTGCGGATGGGCATCGCGGGTCACGATCTGCACGGTCTCGTGCAGGGACCAGATGGTAAAATCTACTGGTCCATCGGAGACCGCGGTTACACAGTCACGACCCGCGAGGGCCGCCACTACGACAGACCCTACACCGGCGGAGTCCTCCGTTGTGATCCCGACGGCTCGAATCTAGAGGAGTTCTATACCGGCCTGCGCAACCCACAGGAGCTCGCCTTTGATGAATACGGCAATCTCTTCACCTGCGACAACAAAACGGAGGCCTGGGACACTGGGCGCCTCGTCTATTTGATCGAGGGCGGAGACTCTGGCTGGAATCATGGCCATCAGGTTCTCCTGAACTTTCGCAATCAGCTACAGCTGCGCACTCCGATCTATTCTCATCCCGGACACGAGGAATTACCACTCAATCCCTGGATGACGGAAGGAATCTGGGATCCCAACGACGCCGCCCGCCCTCTCTACGCTCTGCCCGCGATTGCAAAGATCTCGTGGGCTCCGAGTGGACTTGTCTACAACTACGGCGTAACGACAATGCCCGAACGGTATGCCCGACACTTCTGGATTTGCAACTTCGACGGTGCCAAGGGCGATCTTGAAGCCTTTTCGGTGAAAGGAAATGGTGCAGGATTTGCACTCGATCATCAGGAAAAATTCATGGTGGGTCTCAGCAATACCGATGTCGAGTTCGGACCGGACGGACGAATGTATTTGAGTGGCTTGCATAATAGCACCAGGGAAAAACAGGACATCGGCAGCATCTATGCTCTCAGTCAGACCGCGACGGAACCGTCTCCTCTGCTCCGCGAAACGGCCGAACTGCTCACATCTGATTTCTCGTCGAAAGAACAGACTATCCTCGGCCAACTCCTCGGGCACCCCGACATGAGAGTGCGACAACGAGCCCAATTTGCCCTCGCGAGATCCGGGGTCGCCAATCATTTCATTGCCGCGACAGAGCAGACAGAGAATCAACTGAAGCGGCTTCACGGCATCTGGGGGCTCGGTCAACTCGCCCGCTCCGATGAATCGCTCCTCGCTACGCTGATCGCACTGCTCACGGATCCGGACGCGGAAGTACGAGCCCAGAGCGCTAAAGTTCTCGCCGATTCCCGAACCCGCTCCGCCGGAGAGGCACTCGTCCCCCTCCTAAATGACCCCTCATCCCGCGTCAGAGCTTTCGCCGCGATCGGAGTGGGGAAATGCGACATTATCACCGCCCTGCCCCGACTTCTGGAGACCCTGAGCGAGAACAATAATGATGACGTTTTTCTCCGACATGCCTGTGTGAAAGGAATGTGGTATTTGAACGACCGGGAGAAATACCTCAAAGAAGCAAAAAATGAGTCCGCCGCGATTCGTCTCGGTCTGCTTTTGGTGCTGCGCAAACTCAACGATCCCCGCGTGAAATATTTCCTCAACGATACAGAAGAAACGATCCGTTTTGAAGCGATCCGTGCTATCAGCGATCTAGATCTCTACACCGCGCTCCCGGAGCTCGCAGCACAACTCATGCCCTACGCGACCGCTTCGGCAGACATCCGGATGCCCGAGGGGCCTCGAGACTGGATCATTCAGACTCGTATCATCAATGCAAACTTTCGCGTCGGGAAAAGGGAAAACGCTGCTCATCTTCTCGAATATGCCGCGCAACCTGCCCTGCCTTCGATTTTGCGGGAACAGGCCCTCCTTGCGATCGACGAATGGATGCAGCCGAACCCGGTTGACGCGACCAACGGGAACTACCGCCCTCTCCTTCCGGAGAGTCGCCCCGACATTTCGGAGACGGTTCAGACGAAGCTGCCCGCGGTCTTTCCGAACGCAGACGGAGACCTCCTCGGCCTTGCCACGAAGATCGCACGCGATTACCACGTAGCGGAACCGAACGGTTCTTTGAAAAAACAGATTCTCGATGAAAAAAAGTCCCTCAATTTACGGATCAGTGAACCGAACATCACCGATCCGGGGAAATGAGGCACCAGAAAAAGAGCTATCAATTCCAGCCACCAGTTGGACTTCGATCGCGACACAAAAAAGAACCATTAAAAGTACGGCTCATCCGTCTTAGAGTTGAGCATGTGGGAGCCGACCCTTGAATATCCCCCTATTTCGCTTAACCTATACTTATGACGAGAACCTTTCTCATCACCAGCCTCCTTTTCGCAACTTCAGCAGGCCACTCTGCCGATCCGCCGTCTAAGCGTGGCGGACTCTTTGGTTTTGGTGCTCCGAAGACCGAACAAATCTCGGCCGGGCTCTTTCCTGCCGGAAATCAATCGCTACGCCCGCCCACAGGCCCCCGCATCGAGTCCGATACGATTTTCCGCCGCGGCAATCCGGAGCCTCTTGCCCCAGTTGCCTACGTGATTGAAAATGGTCGCAAGGTCGAAACTCCCGTGGAACCGCCGGTAGCTACCCCGACCACAGAGCCATCGATGGTGCTCACTTCGTCAGACGATAGGAAAAAGGGTGGCTTTTTTGCTTTCGGTCGAAAGAATGAATCCGAAAACGAGATCGTAACTCCAGTTCCCGCCTCCTCCGAGGCTACCCCCATCATCTCCACGCCGATTCCAACTGCATCCGTCGCCCCCCCCGTAATGACGGGCGCTCCGCAGTCGGATGTCCCTCGATTCGAAGGAGGAACAGTCGCCAAGGAGGAAAAATCGGGTTGGCATCCGTTTGCTCGCAAAAAATCGGAGCGCTCTGACCAGATGGAGATCCCGGCAGCCTCCCCAGTAGAGACCGTGGCGACCGCAGTTCCGGTTGCGACCCCCACGAAACCCAATCCTGCTCCCACTGTGGCCAGCGCAGCATCAACGAGCACAACCACCTATGAAGTTCCTCGGAATACGGAAAAAAAAGAGGACTCGAAAAAGGACACAAAACCGAGTGGTGGAATCCTTTCCCCGATCGCGAACATCCGCATCCCACGGAAAGATGTCGACCTCTCCAGTGCTGAAACGATTATTCAGAATGGAGAAATCGTCAACGAAACCACTACGACCTATGATTTGTCTCCGAATAAAAGAGACTCTGGGCCACGACAAGCCCCCCAGATCGTTGATGGCGTGAAGACCTATTCCTCTTGGGGGGACGTGAATGCCCGTTCCACTTCTGCTGCGGATAAGATCCTGAACTCGATCCGGTAAAATCAGCACCTGCGTTTCTCTCGACAACTCCCGAGACCGGCGGAAAAGATTCGCTTTCCCGAGACGATGAGGCAGCATAGATCGATCTCCGGGACATGCTGACCGCTACTGACACCACCTCCTATCATCGCCGAGTCATTCTCCTGACCGGCGCGGTGCTACTTTTCAGGCTCCTCTACGCTGCTTTTTTCGCTAAAAATCCGGCTGGAGACGAAGCCTACTATTGGGACTGGGGGCGTCAACTTGACTACGGATATTACTCGAAACCCCCCTTCATTGCGTGGCTCTATGCGTTCGTCGATTGGATTGGGCAAGGAAGTCTGTTCGCGATTCGTGCAACGGCAGCGGTACTCGGGACAGCGTCCCTCTATCTCCTCTACCAATTGGCGACAAGCCTCTTCGACTCCCGGACCGGATGGATCGCCGTGATCCTCGGTCTCGTCGCTCCCGCGAATTCTGTCCTCAGTTTTTTCCTCACGATCGACGCGCCCCTCGTTTTCTGCTGGACAGTGGCTCTCTGGATGTTCTGGCGATACGTTTCCGGGACCGGACGAGGCGGCAGTCTCTGCCTCCTCTTCATCGCCCTCGCGATCGGCCATCTCTGCAAACAGATGATGATGGTCTTTCCCGTCCTTGCGATTCTGTTCCTCGCCACCCACGTCGGTACCCGCCCCCTCCTGCGCCGCCCCGCACTCTGGGCGACTCTCCTCGGTTCGTATCTCGCGCTCCTACCGCCTCTGATTTGGAATGCTCGACACGATTGGATCACGTTCAAGCACACTAGCCATCACTTTGAGGTCAAATCCGACGGCGGAAACGCATTCTTGGAGCATGCGGGTGATTTTTTCTCCTTTCTCGGATCGCAGTTCGGGGTGCTCTCGCCGGGAACGGCCTATATTCTCTTTTCCCTGTCGCTGGCCGGACTATTCGCAGTCCGCCGAAGTGCAAAACCGGTGCGCTACCTCCTCGTCTTCGGAGCGATTCCGATCACCGTGATGCTCGTCATGGCGCTGCGTCAAGAGATGCAACCCAACTGGGCGGCCGTCTATTATGTCTCCGGTCTCGTGCTCACGGCAGGCTGGTATGCCGGCCGGATCGAGTCATCCTATCCACCTCCTCGACTGCGGCGACTCTTCCCCGTGACGTTGGGCATGGGCGCCTTCCTCGTTTGTTACTTTTACTTTTCCCCCCTGATTTTTACAGCGCTCGGTCGTCCGGGGCACAAAGCGGACCCGAATCGCCGCCTCATGGGCCATGATCTCGTGGCGGAACAGTTTGAAACGATCCGTCGTACCCTCCCCGATGCCAAGGACCATTTTCTCGTCGCTCTCGGCCATCGCGATGTCACGAGCGAATTGGCATTCGGCCTGCCTGATCAACCTCGTGTCTACCGATGGGAGTCCGGGATCGGAATCAGTTCCCAGTATGAAATGTGGAACAACCCAGTCGAAGACGGTCTCGCAGGAAAGAACGGGCTGATCCTCGTTCCGGAGTCTTCGACGCTCCCCCCCCCATTTACCGAGGCCTTCCAGGAGGTGCAAAAGCGAGGGGAATTTGAGGTCGCCTTCGGCTTTGATAACCGTAAGCTTTTCTCCGTCTACGAAGGGCGCAACCTACTGGTTTGGCCCAAAGGAACCCCGCCGGGGAAATAGACCCTGTCACCTCCCCGAACCTACCCTGTCACCTTCCGTTCCTTTCTCTGGAAAACTTTCATGGAATCCCCCACCTATACTTCCCCTTTTTCTCGGAATCCTGGATTACGCAATTCTCCCCCGACGACGGAAACGGTGAGCATCGTGGTCCCATTCTACAACGAGGAAGAATGCGTCGAGTTCGTCTTGCGGGAGATCGTCGCCTGCCAACCTGGTGCCGAGGTGGTCGCGGTCGATGACGGAAGCTCGGATCGGACGTGGGAACGGATGCAAGGAATCGATGGCGTCACCCCACTGCGTCTCACCCAGAACCGGGGCCAGAGTGGGGCACTCTTTGCTGGCCTCCTCTTCGCCGGCTCGGACATTCTCGTGATGCTCGACGGGGACGGGCAAAATGACCCTGCCGATATTGCCAAACTGGTCGATCTCGTACGAAGCGGGCAGTGCGATGTTGCCGTAGGACGCCGTGCCAAGCGCAAAGATACTTGGAGCCGCCGCACCGCCTCGCGAATCGCAAACCAGGTGAGACGCTGGTTCCTTCACGATGGAATCAGCGATACTGGCTGTTCCCTGAAGGCGATCCATCGGGATCATGTCGATTTGCTGGTACCCTTCAACGGGATGCACCGCTTTCTCCCTGCGATTTTCACTCATGCAGGGCTGAA
>JAGPCC010000203.1 GCA_018058245.1 Verrucomicrobiales bacterium | reverse complement strand
GCCCTTCACTGGTGTCCAGATGGATTACGGGAATCTTGGATTGGAATCCTTTCGGAGCGATCCGGTAGATCGTGCCACTCGTTCCGTCATCGAGAGTCCCATGCCCGCCGACTCGGGCGTCGAACCAGTCTGCAACGTAGATGGCTCCATCGGGTCCCACGCATACGTCGCTCGGACGGAACATCGTTTTGAGTTCCCCATTCGGTTTTCCACCGAGGAAGTCCGAACCAGCAAATTCTTTCTCCTTGTTCGAGGTCAGAAAGTCGAATCGTTCCAAGCGAAAGCCTGCTCCCTCGGCAACCGGCAAATACCCAAAAACGACATTCTTCCCCGCTTCGCAGGCGAGGAGGAGACCGTTCCACTTGGGGTCGAGGGCACCGTTTTCATAATAGGCAACTCCCGTCGGAGAACCACCACCGTAAACATCACCGGCAGACATCGTTCCAGGGTCTTCCTGTCTCCACTCGGCTGTCGGAGTGTCCTGTCCCGGCCGCTTGTCTGCTCCCCACGAACGAAGGCCATCTGCTGAGGCAAACCCGGCATTGCCACCCTCGAGAACATGCGAAACACGACAAGCAGGTGGGTCATCATTGTCGCTTTGAAAAACGTCTCCGTAGGAGGTCACGGCGAGTTCATAACTGTTCCGGAAATTGTGTCCGATGATGGTCACCTGGGAACCGTCCGGATTCATCCGGGCGGCAAATCCCCCGATCCAAATGTGGCCATCATCACTGCGTTTCCCCGCAATTTCCTGCATCTGGTAAGGACTCCCCATAAAAAACGTTTTCCCGGAACGGTCAGTGAACTGAGCGCCGGTATTTCCTTGATTCCAAAACCACTGCCCATTCGGTCCAGCGGTGACACTGTGGAGACTGTGATCGTGCTGCCGACCACTGAACCCGGTAAGGAGGACTTCACGACCGTCTCCTGTTGGATCGATCCTTCCGTTGCCGTTTCTGTCCCGGTAGACGAGCATCGAGGGTGGCTGGGAGACGACCACGGTTTCGTCAAGGACAGCCACACCGAGTGGAGAAGCGAGGTCGGGTTCCTGCACAAAAACTGTGCTTTTGTCGGCCGAACCGGAATGATCGGTGTCTTCCAGAATGACGATGCGATCACCTTCTGGCTGGCGCCCCCCTTTCCCGCGGTAGTTCACTCCTTCCGCGACATAGAGACGACCGTGGGCATCAAAGTCCATGTTTGTCGGACTTCGCAGCATTGGCGAAGTCGCCCATACCGTCACTTCGAGTCCTTCGGGAACAGCAAAGAGATCCGTCGGGACCAATTTGGGGGCGTCAGGATCGAAGGCCCCGCTCGCAGAAATCGGCGGTTTCTGCGTATAAATACGAAAGCGGAGGCTTGCGGTGCTGGGTTTGCCGTCACGGATCATGCCACCGTCATCGATCGCAAGGATCACCTGAAACCGATCGGTGCCCTCAGGAAGAGAATATTCCATCGTGGCCGGTGCGTGAGTTCCGATTCCTTTCTCATAGGCTTTCCCCTCCACCGTGAGGACACCTCCCATAACATTTTTGTTTACCTGTATCTTCCCGTATCCGGCTTTGGCATCTTTCCAGTCGATTTCGGTGAGTTCTCTCACACTGCCGTCTTTCATGACGAGCTTCGGCGCGAGCCAATCTGCCCAATCGCAGGAATTTCCTCCTTCATCCGAAACAACAAGGTGCAATTCTCGTGCGCCCTTGAGAGGCACATCCACTTCCACGAGGCGCTGCTTGCTCGTGGAAGTAAGAACCTCCGTCTCAAAGACAGGCTTCACCTGAGCTTGTGCCAAGGTCTGTACCGCGAAGATAACGGTAAAAAGGAGGGAGCTACGGAGTTGAATGCGCATGGGATCGTGAGCGTTGAAATTGGGATCGTAACGAACCACACACACGAGAGCAATTGCGAATACGCGTGATGCGGAGGTGTGGCAGGAGACGTATTCCCCGGTGATCGGTGTGGCGATTCTGAATCGAGCAGGTCCCCGACAAAAACGGAAGGGAAAGTGCTCCGATCTGGCAGCCGGAAGGACTTATCCCACGGCTCGATCTGCTGCGGATTCCCCGGCTATCCGCGATGTCGTCCAGGCGGATTGGAAATTAAATCCTCCGGTGATCCCGTCGATGTCCATTACTTCACCGGCAAAGTAGAGCTCGGGGGTTTTTCGGCTTTCCATGGTCTTGAAGTTGATCTCTTTCAGAGCAATGCCCCCGGCGGTGACGAACTCATCCTTGTTCATCGCCTGTCCTTTGACCCGAAATACACTGGAGACCAGTTCCTTTGCAAATCGTCGCCGATCCTCTTTCGTGAGACTCGACCAAGTCACCTCGGCCCCGATTCCGCTGTCCTCCGCGAGACGATACCAGAGACGCGCAGGCATCGGAAAGGCAGGCAGTCCGGAACGAACTCTCTTTTTGGGAGCGCTCTCCCGCGCGGCCACCAATCCAGCGTCCACGGTTTCCATCGATATTTCGCCACACCAATTGATGACAACGTCAAACAGGTAATCCTTGTCTTTCAACTCTCGTGCACCCCACGCCGAGAGCCTCAGGATCGCAGGGCCGCTCAACCCCCAATGAGTGATGAGGCAGGGACCGACCGAACGCAATCTCGTTCCTGGGATTGTGACAACAGCCCCGTCAACGGCGATGCCAGCGAGACCTTCCAATCTTCGATCCGGAATTTTGAACGTAAAAAGAGACGGTGCCGCCGGAACGATTTCGTGTCCCAGCGAACCGGCCAGCCTAACTCCCGCATTGTTCCGAATTCCCCCGGTGGCCAACAGAACCGATTGACTCGTCATCGTGGAGCCATCTTTGAGATCGAGAAACCACTTCCCCGACGAATTGTCCAAACGATCCACTTCCTTGTGATACTGCACCTCAATCCCGTATTCCGAGGCAGCCTCGAGAAGACAGTTGATGATCGTCTGCGAATTGTCCGTGACTGGGAAAATACGGCCATCACCCTCGGTTTTCAGCTCCACCCCTCGATTGGAAAACCAGGCAACGGTCTCTGCTGCCCCGAAACGGTGAAAGGGTCCGATGAGACTCCTCTCCCCCCGCGGGTAATGGCTCGTAAGCCGTTTTGCCTCAAAACAAGCATGAGTGACGTTGCACCGACCTCCGCCTGAGATTTTGACCTTGCCAAGGACTGCGGAGGTTTTTTCCAGGATGCAGACCTTGGCTCCCGGGGAGCGTTCCGCAAAAGCAATCGCCCCGAAAAAACCCGCCGCTCCGCCTCCAATCGCGATAAAATCGTAATGACTCATGAAAATGAACGGGGCATTTCGGGACTTCCAAGAACGGGAATAGCAGTTACATTGCTTCGACAATGTTGCGGGAATATCAAGGTACTTTGATTCGTTGGCTCTTCGGTGTCGGATTTCTCGGTTTATCCTACCGCCTCGCAACAGTCGGTTACCTTCACACCGATTTTGCAGAAGTCCTCGCCGGAGTCCTTTGTTTTGTAATCGGGATCTGTTTTTTGTGGGAAACGATCTTCCACATCGCGACCCGCCCCCTAACAAAGATGGTCGACTCGCTCTTTTTTCCGGGAGGAAAACTCTCCCGACCGGTTCTGAACCTCAAGCTACCCGCCTACTACATCAATGAAGGGCGTTATGAGGAAGCCCTGTCTGAATATCAAAAAATCCTCAAATATTACCCGGACGAACCCGAGCCCTATGAAAAAGCGATCTGGCTTTATCTCGATGTCTTTGCCTCCCCTCGTGAGGCCAGAAAACTCCATCGGCGCGCAAAAAGACGGAAAATTTCCATCGATGACAGGGTCACGCAGAGGATCGAAGTAAAACCGGATATTTCCGCATCCCAATAACGAAAAACGCCGCAGTGATCCCACTGCGGCGCTTCGAAAACTTCAGAGCAACAGACCTAAACAGCCAAACCGCTACCGGCTAGAAAGCTGCTTAGATACTGCGGCGCTTCGAAAGATCAGGTCAGTCGATGGAAAACAATGAAACTGCTCCTCACGGAGTCGGCACCTCTGAAATCGTCTTGGAAACACGGGAAACGATCTGGTAGGGATCGGCCTTGGAGTTAGGACGACGATCTTCGAGATACCCTCGGTATTCGTTGTTTACGAAAGAATGAGGAACCCGGATGGAGGCACCGCGGTCCGCCACTCCGTAGCTGAACATGTCGATCGACTGAGTCTCGTGGAGACCAGTGAGGCGGAGGTGATTGTCCGGACCGTAGGCCGCGATATGCTCTTCACACTTCGACTCGAATGCTGCCATGAGCGACTCAAAGTAGGCTTTGCCACCGGTTTCCCGCATGTAACCAGTTGAGAAATTGCAATGCATGCCAGAACCGTTCCAATCGCCTTGGAACGGTTTGCAATGAAGTTCCACATCGACTCCATACTTTTCGCAAACACGCATGAGGATGTAGCGAGCCACCCAGATTTCGTCTGCAGCTGTCGCAGCTCCTTTTCCGAAAATCTGAAACTCCCACTGCCCCTTGGCGACTTCTGCGTTGATCCCTTCGTGATTGATTCCAGCATCGAGGCAAATGTCGAGATGCTCCTCAACGATCGCACGAGCAAGATCACCAACACTTTTGGAACCCACACCGCAGTAGTATTCTCCCTGGGGATTCGGATATCCTGAATCCGGCCAGCCAAGTGGGCGTTCATCCTGAAACAGGAAATATTCCTGCTCAAGCCCAATCCATAGATCGTCGTTCTCCTCGATCGTGGCACGTGCGTTGGTGGGGTGCGGGGTCACACCATCCGGCATCATGACTTCACACATGACGAGGAAACCGTTCTTGCGAGTGGAATCCGGGAAGAGTGCCACCGGCTTCAAGACACAATCCGAGCTTTTACCCTCGGCCTGCCGTGTCGAGCTTCCATCAAATCCCCACTGCGGGCAATCGTCGAGCGAGAATGAGCCGGGATCCCCGTCTACAATTTTGGTTTTTCCACGCAGATTCGGGACGGGTTCATATCCGTCGAGCCAGAGATATTCCAGTTTCAGTTTAGCCATGTTCACTACTAGTCGTTTTTCTATTGTACTTCGAAATTCTGTAACAGCCCGAGCATCTCCCCGAGCCGCAGAACTTCGATTCGTTTCACCAAGAGAAAGAGAAGCAAGCTCCGTGCCATTTGTCAATCGAAGGCGCAGAAAATGTTCCGAAATGAAAGGGAAACGAGAAACAGCTCCTTCACTGGCGGCAGCCTTCCAAAAGGACACTCAGGAAGTGGGTAATACCGAACAGCGCATCGCGGTGCTCACCCTCTGGAAGGACCCCTAAACACTCCCGCCCCTTCTCTACCATCGCCTGGCCGGTATCGAGGGACGACTCAATCGCTCCCACATAATCCGCGATGCTCGCAAGAGCGTCGATATCGATCGGTTCTTTCTGTATGAGCAGTCGATTCAGCTTCTCTCGCTGGCGTTCGCTCGCACTGGAAAGCAGATTGAGGATGGGCAGGGTCAGTTTCCCTTTGTTCAGGTCCGTCCGGAGAGTTTTGCCGTATTCCTTCTCTTCCCCGATCAAGTCGATGCAATCGTCGTAGATCTGGTAGGCCGTTCCGATATGCAATCCGAATTCGCGCAGAGAGTCACAGACTTCGTCACTCTGTCGGTTGAGGCGAGCACCGAGTTCCATTGCCGCCGCAAACAACGCGGCGGTCTTCTTCCGAATAATGTCAAAATAGTCCTCCTTGGTGAGAAGAAGGTCAAAACGGCGCTGCGTTTGAATGATCTCACCACTGCAAACCTCGTTGGCCGAGATCGCCACTTTTCTGCCGATGACAGAATCTTCGAACTCCGTGGAAAGCATCAGGGCATGAGAAAAAAGGCAATCCCCCAACAACACACTGAGAGCATTTCCCCATTTTGCATTTGCCGTCGGGGCTTGCCGGCGAATCTCGGCACCGTCGATGATATCGTCGTGAACCAGCGTGGCGACGTGGATCAGCTCCAAAATCACTGCGAGCTTGTGATGATCGTCACGAATCTCTCCGGTCGCGCCACCGGCGAGAAATGCCAAAGCAGGTCGAATCCGCTTCCCTGACGTGTTCAGGATGTAGGTGACATACGGTTCCACCGCCGGATCAAATGCCTCCGCCTGCGCACGGATACGAGACTCGACCCGATCCAGTTCGGGGCGCAGAAAGGCGAAAGGCGATAGCTCCCCCGCTCCGGTGGGATCGATGGTCGTTGGAATCAATGTCATGACGATGAAAAACGTTTTACTGAAAGTTCTTGCCTCAAAAAGTCAATTTATAGAGTGCTTCCGTTTTCAACTGCTCTTCCGTCGCGATAACTCAATGTATCCTGACATTGCGCAAACTATACCAACGATAATAATTGCAATCACCATAATTAATTGTAAGATTTTTTACCGGCCACATGCTGCTATACCCATACAAATCTCCCGGAAAATTCACGGGAAATGGTCCTTCTAGTGCCCTGCATTGGTTGCGGAAGAGTACGGCTGTGCTCCTTTTCATCACCTTTCTTTTCCCAGTAGCCGTGCTTTCAAAATCGCCCCCAATCGCGAGCACGATCCCTCTCCCTACCAGTGGGAAAATGGAGTTCACTAGCGAAACAGTTCCTTTACAGATGCGACGAATATACGCCGTAGACCGGAAGATCGAACCATCGGGACCACTGTCAGAGGCACCCGGAACGGCACTCGGAACGGTACCCGGAACGGCAAAATCCCCTGCAAAGAGCGATCTCCTCCTCGCTGCTGCGGATCGGATCTACGAGTCTGGCGCCTCCGCCGAGGCCTGGGAACTGATCGCCAGAGCAGGATGCGTTTCCGATCTCCGTTTTGCCTCGAGAATCCTGAAATTTGGAATTTCCGCCGGAAAATACGATGAAACCCTCGTCATCCTCCACGAATCGGACAACAAGAGTTCCTGGACCGAGTCCGAGTGGCGGATGATCGCGGAAATCTACGAAAGAAGCGGACGAGTCAATCTTGCAGTGGATACGATTCACCGAAAGGTGAAAGACCGGGTCGAGTATCTCCGTCTCCAAGCCCGACAGCAGTTGTATTCGGAGAACATCGCGGAGGCGATTTTTTATCAGGAACAATACATCAACCTCCTGAACCCTCCGCTCGCCAAAGCGTGGATGGATCTGGCGACCTTGTATCTCTCTCTGGGCCGACGCAACGCTGCCGCGAAAGCAGTCCAAAAGGCACGTCAGATTGAGCAACAAACCAAATCTACCTCCGAAGGAGGCTTGAAAGCGAAACCCGAAGCGTCCCCGGCCCTGCCCTGATTTCGGGATTTGCGGAGCAACGCTCTTCTATGGCGCAATCCCGCCACGTGAACGAGGGGCCAAATACCCTTTGCATCGCGATCTTCTCGCGCCTAGCCTTAGCATTAACAACCAATAATTAGAACGATATGGGAATAGGAATGCAGGAAATGATTGTCATCTTTTTGATTGTTCTTTTGCTTTTCGGAGCGAAGAAAATCCCAGAGTTGGCACGAGGAGTTGGCAAAGGAATGGGTGAATTCAAGAAGGCCAAAACGGAATTCGAGCGCGAAATCAAAATGGGGGAAGACGAAGGCAAGCGCGACTGGGATAAACCGTCCGTCGAGAAAGATTCTCATCCCAAAGACTGACCATCCATCCTTCGGACAGTTATGATTTTGACAAAGACCGCTTTGAAATTCAAAGCGGTCTTTTTTTGGGTCCTTTGCGTTTTTCTTCTCGCTCCGAATCTGATTCCAGGGCGAGCGGAAGAAACGATCTCGAACAAGGGTGCTGCGGTGCCTTCGGTTCAGGTCGTCTTTTACAATCTGAAAAACTACCTCGCGATGGAGCGGCGGGTCAACGGAGAAGTCGTTGCCAACGCTCCCAAACCGGAAGAAGAAATTAAAGCCGTCGTCGAAGGGCTTGTCGCGGTGCATCCCGATATCTTCGGAATGTCCGAGATCGGCGACGAGTCCCATCTCGCCGATCTCCAGTCGCGTTTGAAAGCAGCAGGCATCGATCTACCTCATAGCGAACTTGTTCGCGACTCCGCAGGCTGGAATCGCAACATCGCGCTCCTCTCCCGCTTCCCCATCGTGAATCGATCCTCACGCGACGACTACACTTATCAATTGGACGGCACCAAACACTCCTTCCAACGTGGCGTACTGGACGTTACTTTGGCAATCACCCCTCAGTACCAACTACGTTTCGTCGGCCTTCATTTGAAATCCAAACGCGAAGTTCCCGAGGGCAATGAGGCCCTCATGCGGCTGAATGAAGCGCGCCTCGCCCGCCAGCACCTCGACCGTATCCTAGACCGGGAACCTGAAACGAACCTCCTTGTTGTGGGAGATTTGAATGACCTGCGATCCGAAGCCCCCGTGAAGACACTCCAGGGAAGTTTCGGCCGTCCGGGATACCTCACCGCACTGACCCTCTCGGATCCGTTCGGTTTTCACTGGACTCACTACTGGTCTTTCGCCGATTCCTACTCGCGCTTTGATTACGCCCTCTACAGCACTGGACTTCGGAATGAGATCAACCGGGATCAATCCCGCATTCATCACTGGGAGGGCTGGGACAAAGCGAGCGATCACCGACCTCTCGTGATTTCCATCATGCCCGTAGAGAAATGACCTTGGCGGTAGGGGCTTCGTTCCCTACCGAGCAGCCTGTCAGGTGGACTCGACCGAACCGCGATCGGGCGCGGATCCGACACCGACTACTTCGCTAACAGCCTCCTCGGGGTGCGTTTCGGAGGAGAGTGGGAATCCCAGAACGGAGCCTGGAATCTTCGTCCACGCGCTCAAATGGGATGGCAACATCGCTATG
>JAGPCC010000425.1 GCA_018058245.1 Verrucomicrobiales bacterium | reverse complement strand
GGAACGTAGACAAAATTCTACCGCCCTCGATCGCCAAATGGATTGAGTTTGCGCTGGCCACACCCGTCGTTCTCTGGGCGGGCTCCAGTTTTTTCGTGAAGGCATGGAGGTCACTGGTGCATCGCAGTCCGAACATGTTCACCCTCATTGCGACGGGTGTCGGTGCTGCCTATCTCTTCAGCGTGGTCGCGGTGCTCGCTCCGGGTTTGTTCCCCGAGTCCTTCCGAATCCATGGGGACGGTACCACCGGGGACGGTTCCACCGGGGAAATCGGGCTCTACTTTGAAGCCGCCGCCGTCATTACCGTTCTCGTCCTCCTCGGGCAACTGCTCGAGGCGCGAGCGCGCAGCCAAACCGGACTGGCCATCCAGGCTCTCCTCGGTCTCGCTGCGAAAACGGCCCACCGCCTTCGCGATGGCGAGGAGGAGGAAGTATCCATCGATCAACTCCAGCGCGGTGATATCGTGCGTGTCCGACCTGGGGAAAAAATCCCTCTCGACGGTGTCATCACATCCGGGAGCAGTCATGTCGACGAGTCGATGATCACTGGCGAACCAACCGCCGTGGCAAAAAAAGAAGGCGACGAGGTGATCGGCGCGACCGTCAACGAGACGGGATCTTTCCTGATGCGTGCAGAGAAGGTAGGGGACGAGACCTTGCTGGCGAGGATCGTGCAGATGGTGGCCGAAGCCCAGCGGAGTCGTGCCCCGATTCAAAAACTCGCCGACACCGTCGCGGGATATTTTGTCCCCGCTGTTATCATCAGCGCAATCATTACGTTTGCCGTCTGGGCGCTGTGGGGGCCGGAGCCAGCCATGGCCTATGCGCTCGTAAATGCAGTTGCGGTACTCATCATTGCCTGTCCCTGTGCTCTCGGTTTGGCCACCCCCATGTCCATCATGGTGGGTGTAGGGAGGGCTGCACAGTCGGGGATTCTCATCAAAAACGCCGAAGCGATCGAAGCGATCGGGAGCATCGATACGCTCATCACGGACAAGACGGGGACACTGACTGCGGGCAACCCGCGGATCACCAGCAAACTGGCGGCCGATGGAATCGACGCGGACCGGATGCTCTCGCTCGCGGCCGCTCTCGAGGTCCATTCTGAGCACCCTCTCGCACGGGCGATTGTGGCCGAGGCAACCGAGGCAGGTCTCACTCTCCCGGAAATGTCCGATTTTTCCTCGGTTACGGGAAGCGGCATCTCCGGACAAATCGACGGGTCACGTATCCTCGTGGGAAAAGAGACCTTACTCCGGGAACAAGGCGTCACCGTCCCGAAGGAACTCGCCGCAGAGGCGGAACAACTCGAAAAAAGCGCCCGCACCGTCGTGTGGATCTCCTCGGAGGAAACGGCCATCGGGATCATTGGCATATCCGATCCGATCAAGGAATCCTCCCCAAATGCCGTGAAGGAGCTGCAACGACAGGGAGTCCGCCTCATCATGGCGACGGGAGACAATGAAACGACTGCGCGGGCTGTCGCAAAGGAACTATCCATCGACGAAGTCTACGCAGGTCTTTCCCCCGAGGACAAAATCAAGCTGGTGAAACGCTTGAAAGCGGAGGGGCGAATCGTCGCGATGGCGGGAGACGGAATCAACGATGCTCCAGCTCTCGCGGAGGCACATGTCGGGATCGCGATGGGCACTGGCACGGATGTGGCGATGGAAAGCGCCGCGATCACCCTCGTAAAAGGTGATCTCAACGGAATCGTCAGTGCGATTCATGTCGGTCGGAGTGTGATGCGAAACATTCGCCAGAACCTCGTTTTTGCCTTTGCCTACAATGCGATCGGGATCCCAGTGGCCGCAGGTCTCCTCTACCCGTTTTTTGGCATCCTCCTCAGTCCCATGATCGCCGGAGCAGCGATGAGTTTCAGCTCCTTTTCAGTGATCCTGAACTCGCTCCGATTGAAACGGCTCGATCTCCGCAGCCCGTCGGGAGAGGCAAGCCAATCATCCGATGAATAACGCGATTCGAGTTTCAGATTTCCGGAAAAAGACCAGCCACTAGAAACGCCACCATCAATCGAATCTTTCCCGCTCTAATGAAAATCTCTACATCCGTCCTTGCCATCACATTTGCTGTACTCGTGGGCTGTTGCTCGGCACTTCATGCCAAAACCGTCGAGTATGAGCTGACCATCGAGCATCAGGGAATGGAAAAAGGCGGAATGATGATGGAGGGCTCTGAGGAAACCCTCTACGAAGATGGTCGCGAGATGGTCGTAGACGGGATGAATCCGAAACGCCCGCTGCCACCCTATCCGAAACTCAAGGCGCTTCATTCGACCGCCCCCGACCCCTCAAAACCGGTCCGCGAGATCCGTCTCACTCTCGACGGAGACATGGATCGATACGTTTGGCTTCTGAACAACAAGGCGCTCAACGAGTCTGACCAGATCCACATCAAAGAGGGAGAGATCGTGAGATTCATCATGATCAATCGGACGATGATGTACCATCCCATGCACTTGCACGGGCACTTCTTCTGCATCATCAACGGACAGGGCGACAGGTCCCCTCTGAAACACACCGTAACGGTG
>JAGPCC010000202.1 GCA_018058245.1 Verrucomicrobiales bacterium | reverse complement strand
CGCCGCCCGATAAGTCCCTTTTCCACCGCTGCGGCAGGGGTATCCCGGTAGATTCTCGCCGCCGGGTGAGTGATGACCTTGGAAACCGTGCGTCCGATTCCCGGATTCCACTGTTTGCGGTAAAATTCGACTTCAGCGAGTTCCGGCATGGACAAGAATACGGCAAAGAATCCACTCCAGGACCTGGAAAATCCGACAGGTTTCCTGGCGGACGTCAGCTGATCCCGCGCTCGGTCGTTGCGACGAATTCAATGAGCAAGTCGATCGCTGCATCACGATTTTCCCAGGTTCGGAGAAGCTCGACGGCATCCCGATGGTTGTGCTGCTCGCGGTAGAGAATCCGGTGAGCGCGCTTGATCGCGGCTACGGATTCTTCGGAAAAACCGCGGCGTCCGAGTCCGACGGAATTGATCGCGCGGACTTTGGCAGGGTTTCCGTCGGCGATCATGAACGGCGGCACATCTTGCACGACTTTCGAACAGCCACCGGTGATGGCGTGTTCTCCGATGCGGCAGAACTGATGCACGGCGGTAAGCCCGCCCATGATGGCATAGTCCCCGACCGTGACATGGCCAGCGAGAGTTCCGTTGTTAGAGAATATGACGTGGTCACCCACAGTGCAGTCGTGCGCGATGTGGCTGTAGGCAAGGAAGTTCCCGTGGCTCCCGATGAGGGTGCAACTCTCAGGAGCAGTGCCGCGATTCACGGTGCAAAATTCCCGGAAGGTATTGCTCGCTCCGATTTTTAAATACGTCGGTTCCCCAGCGTATTTCAGATCCTGGCTCCGGTGCCCAATCGACGAATAGGGGAAAAATTCGTTCTGCGGACCAATCTCACTCGGCCCCGCGAGAGTGACATGATTGTGCAGGCGGCAACCGTCGCCGAGTTTTACCCCGGCGCCGACGACGCTGTAGGGACCGATGAGGATGTCGTCGCCCAGTTCAGCACCCGCATCGATAATCGCGGTAGGATGAATCTCGTTTCCCATTTCTGAATCCTAACTCTTTTTCCTCAATCCATCAGTGCGAACTTCAGCTCGCATTCCGAGGTGGTTTCTCCATTGACGCTGCAGCGACACTTCGCAAAGCCGATGTTCCGCCGGATCTTGAGAATCTCAGACTCGATGATCAGCGTGTCACCCGGAAAGACCGGTTTTCGGAATTTCACTCCATCCGCGCTCATGAAATACCCGATTTTGCCCTGGTTTTCCGGCTGACGGAGAAGGCAGATGCTCGCGACTTGCGCCATCGCTTCGATCTGGAGCACGCCCGGCATCACCGGATGACCCGGGAAATGGCCCTGGAAATAGGGTTCATTGATCGTGACTTGCTTCAGACCGGTGCATTTGAACTCACCGTCGAATCCGATGATGCGATCGACCATCAGGAAGGGAAAGCGATGCGGCAACAGTTTCTGCACCTCCAAATTGTTCATAACCCCTTCGCCGGTTGGGATATTCACCGACGGAACCGCTGCCATGGTCTGGGCAAACAGTTTCGCGAGTTTCTCGGCCATCATTGTGTTTGGTCCATGCCCCGGTTTCACGGCGATGACGTGTCCCATGATGCGTTTTCCCCCGAGCATGAGATCTCCGACGAGGTCGAGGATCTTGTGGCGAGCGAATTCCTCGGGATAGCGCAGAGATTCTTTGCTCATCACAGAATCGCCTTTGATGACGATCGCATTCTCAAGGCTACCGCCCTTGATAAGGCCCTTTTCGAGGAGCGGTTGCACGTCTTCGTAAAAGACAAAGGTCCGGGCGTCCGCGATTTCTTTTTCGTAGGTCTCCGGTGTGATCTCGGTGGAGAAAAACTGCGTCATGCGGCCGTTCGGGCCGACTTGCGTACACGAAATACGGAAATTTTTGTCCGGAACGATTGTGATGAGTGATCCGGACGCCGTTTCCAAGTGAATGGGTTCACGGATCTCAAAAACGCGACGATTCGCGTCCTGCTCGATGATGCCGGCTTTTTTGATGCAGTCCACAAAGGGACGGGCGGACCCGTCACCGATGGGAGGTTCGTTTGCGTCCATTTCGATGATCGCGTTGTCCACCCCCATCCCGACGAGAGCGGAAATGACGTGTTCGACGGTGTGGACCTTCACAGAACCTTCCGCCAGCGTGGTCGCTCGCTCGACCGTCTGTACCTTGGAAACGTGTGCGTCGATGAACGGTTTGTCCGGCAGATCAACACGGCGAAATTTGATCCCGGTATTCGCCGGAGCCGGTTTCATCGTGAGCGTCACTTCTTCGCCGGTGTGCAGAGACGTGCCGGTAAGTGCGGCGGACGAGGCGAGAGTTTGTTGTTTCGGGGCCGACATAACAGGAATTCGGAAGTATTGAAAAGGGGGAACCACTAGCGCAAATGAGGCGATAGTCCAGTTTTTATGGCCGGGAAGGGAGCAAGGAGAATTGCGGATTTGCCTTGGCATTCCACACAATCGGGTTTTCAAGGCGATCAAAAAATGACAAATTTGTCATTCAAAAGACTCCTCTTTTGTCATCTCGTCCGACGAATCTACGCTTATGAAAATTCTCTTTCCTCTTGTGACGGGCACCCTTGCTTTCCTTGTCATCTCGCTTCTGGAAGCGCAGGGCCCGGGAGGTGGCCCACCTTCCCGTAAGCACACCGCCAATACGGCCCGACCGCTGGAACTTGTCCCTGCGACGGAGCGGACCCCGGCAAAAAACAAAGTCTCGATCCGGAAACGATCCGATGAGGTCTCGATTCGGTCCAACGGAATCCCGGATCATAAAGTCGGGCCATTTCCGAACCCGGGGAATCCGAATGAAATCACGGAACAATCCCAGGACATTGTTATTCCGGCAAATCCAGAACCGGCGGCGGAAATTTCCTTCATTCACGACGGAAGGGGCGTTCCCCAGACATTCGGGATCACACTCGACGGTGTCCTCATCGAACCGGGGACCGCAGAGGTCTGGATGGGGGATCGAGCTTCCGGTTGGAACTATGAAGCGCTCGGAAATGCGGTTCCCTTGGGACTCGATGCGAACTACGGCCATGTCCAGCCGACGGGAAAATATCACTATCACGGAATTCCCACCGGGCTCATGCAGCGGCTCGGGGCAAAACCGAATGCGCATTCTCCCATGATCGGTTGGGCGGCGGATGGATTTCCCATTTACGCGCTCAACGGCTATGGTAATCCGCAGGATGCAGGGTCGGGGATCACCGAGTTGAAATCGAGCTACCGATTGAAAGAAGGGACACGCCCTCCGCAGCCGGAAGCTCCGGGTGGGACCTACGACGGAGCGTTTGTGCAGGACTATGAGTATGTAGAAGGGCTCGGTACTCTCGATGAGTGCAATGGCCGGTTCTGTGTCACCCCTGAGTTCCCCGATGGCACCTACGCTTATTTCATGACCAAAGACTGGCCCATCGTTCCCCGGGCTTACCGGGGCACTCCGGAGAATTTGCGTGGACCGGGCGGCCCCGGTGGACCGGACGGTCGTCCTCCAGGCGGGCCTGAAGGTTCTCGTCGCGGTGGTCCCGGAATGGAGGGGGAAGGTCGCCCTCCCGGTGGCGGTCCCCCTCCGCTGAGGTAGGGAAGGCAGGGGACGCATTTCTGCCCGATCGCGGTTTCCTTCTGATTGACGAGGAGACGGATCGTCAGGATGCTTCTTTGACTCCGGAACGGACCTGCGTTCCCCGGCATAGCTGCGGGCATTGTTTGTTCGTTGTCCCTTTTCCCAAACAATTTCCTTGAGGTTGAGTTTGTGATTCTCGACGGGAGTCATCTTTGAACTGTTTTTTAACTCACCATGACCCGCTACTTTTCAACTCTTCTTCTTTTCGTTTTCTCGTGCACTGTCGGTGCCGTCGATTTCAGAGGAATCAAGTCTTCCACAGATCTCGAAACCCTGATTTCTTTGGAGGCGAATTCGGAAGTAAGGTCGGTTCTACGTGACCATGCAGGCGAAATTCTGAAGGCCGCGACGAGACATTCTCATGTAGAGGCGGTCATTGCAGCGGTGGCGCTTTCTCCGGGAAACGTGGTGGAGATCAATTTGACTCCGGACGATCTCAAGAAAGCTACTGGTGGCGAGATCGGGATTTTCCAGTCGCTAACGCTCGTCGATCTTGCGATCCCGAATGCGGGGCCGCATGACCATCGGGAGTCCGATCCCTATGATGCCGATTTCTTCAGGCATCTCGGTGAGATCGACACCCTGGAATCCGTCAACATTATTGCCACCAAAGCCAGTGACGACTGGATCGCTCCCCTGGGGAAACTCACCGGGCTGAAATCGCTCAAATTTACCAACAACGGGAAATTGACTGATGCCGGTTTAGCGCACCTTGCCGGGTTGAAAAACCTCGAAGCCTTTTCTTTTGTCGGAACCGGAATCACAGGGCGCGCATACTCTGGATTTGAGGGCTGGGACAAGCTCATCAAATGCAGTCATCGCGGAAGTTCGATCGACGACGAAGGATTGAAACGACTCTGTGATCATCTGCCTCACTTGGAAAGCCTGAGTCTGGCTCATGCCAAATTCACGGATGAAGGGGCTCCGCATCTCGCGAAACTCACGCATTTGAAAGGTCTTGAGCTGGGCACCTCAAATGCTTCATCAGAGTCCTTGCGTGCTCTCACCGGTCTTTCGCTGGAGTCCCTTCAACTGGGGGAGGGATTTGAGTCTCCGGGGTGTTTTCCTCTGGTCAAAAAAATAGCGACTCTCCGTCGTCTCACTCTGACGAACGCTGGAAAACTTACGGATGCGGACTTTGAGTCACTTGCCGGCCTGACTCAACTTGAGCACCTGGAACTCGGGAAGCTCGAACTCACTCCGGAACGTCTTCCCGCGCTGAGACATTTCTCCTTTCTGAAATCGATGCGTCTTGTACCTGCCAAAGGTCCTTTTCCAGAGGAGATTCAGGCGAAGATCACAGCACTTCTCCCGAATACAGTTTTGCAGTATCGGTAGATCTCCGTTTCAGGGAGAGGTTGGAAAACTCTATCGAAAGATTTCCTCGATTTCCCCGGGTAAAACCTGACGCCATTCGCCTTCTGCGAGATCGGCGGGTAAACTCAGTCCGCCGATGGAAAGGCGTTTCAGCTCGTTTACATGATTTCCCGCCGCAGCGAACATACGGCGCACTTGATGATAGCGTCCTTCCTGGAGTGTTAGGAGCGCTTCGTTCGGATTGATTACCGTCAGGGAGGCAGGGAGCAGTGGTTTCGTCTCTCCCTCCAGCAGCAGAGTTCCTGCGGCAAAGAGCTCCGCTTCGTGCCCCTCGATCGGACGATCCAGAATAGCGTGGTAGACCTTTCCGCAGGCGGACTTGGGATGAATGATGCGGTGCAGTAACTTGCCGTCGTCGGTCAGAAGGAGCAGGCCGGAAGTGTCTTTGTCGAGACGACCGGCGGTGCTCAGGAGAGGTTTCCGAACCCCAAATCGGGCAGGAAGAAGATCGTAGACGGTTTCTTCGGGATCTTCCGTGCTGCACGTGTAACCGCACGGTTTGTTCAGAAGAATCGTCAAAGGAGTCGCGGGATCGAGCGGCGCACCACGGAAGCGGATCTGCTCGTGGGGTGGCACTTCTTTTTCCGTGAGGGCGCGCCCCGTGTCATCCGTGACGGCCCCGTAACGGATCATCTGCTGGACTTCGCGACGGGAGCCGTAACCGAGGTTGGAGAGTAGTTTGACGAGCTTCATGTTGACTCCGAATCAGCCATTTTCGGCGAGGATCACCTTGTAGGTCTGGTCTTCCACCAGCCGTGACCAGCGCAACCCGGTGTGGTCGAGAACCTCTTCGTAGGGCAGTTGGCGGTTCGCGACGAGGAAGAGTTTTCCCCCGCGATGCAACGAAGCCGCGGCCACCCGGAGAAAGGTTTTCCCCAGTTCGAGGTTCGTGGACTTCCCGGAGTGAAAAGGCGGGTTTGTCAGGATGATGTCGTACTTCTCGGGAAGGCCAGAGGTGACATCGAACCAACGAAAAGCGATCTCGCGATCCACCCCTTCCAGATTGAGGCGAGCACAATCGAGGGCGCGGCTGTCATTTTCAAACAAATCGATTCGAGTCAGCTTCGGGCATCGGAGCAGGGTTTCCCGGGCAAGAAACCCCCATCCCGCTCCCAGATCAGCCGCCCGTCCTTTGAGGTCACTCGGGAGATGATCCAGGAGCAGCTGCGACCCAGGATCGATGCGATCGCTGCTGAAGATGCCTGCGCGGCCTTGGTAGACGGTCTCGCCGATGCGGCGACCCTCTCCGAGCACCCTCCATTCGGCGAAGAGTTCCTCGTTCCAGTTTCCGTTTTCGGTCGCTGAAAAAGCTCGGCATTTGTTTTTCTGGAGCGAGATGACGCCTCCGACAGCCCGCGCGAATTCCTTTTCAAAACGGGACGCGCCAGTCGTGTTTGGCATCGCAGCGAGGATCGTCCCTCCCGGTTCTAGAAGATCGCGTGCCATCGCAAATGCGGCGAGGATTTCGTCACGCGATTTTCCGGGCAGCAACAGGATGAGTGGCCACCGTTGCCCCTGAAAATCGTCCGTCCGGAGAAATTCCGCTTTCTCCCACTGATCCGCAAGGGCTTTCACTGGCTGCCATCCCGTGAGATTCTCCTGGGAACGCAGATCCGGGTGAGGTTCCGCCCCGAGAAAGAGGGTGCGCCGTGCACCAATCGATTCTTCCTCTGTCGCGAGATGTAGAAGCAAAGTTTCCAGAGCGGGGTTCATAGGTCAAGAAAGTCAGGAGGAAAAACAACAGCGGGGGAAGGAGGGCGTCGCCGCCGGTAGGACTGGGTTGTCTTCGCGATTGTCCACGCAGGGAAGGAAACGGTCAACCGCTCATACAAATCCGACCAGTGCTTACTGAGTTTACGAATTTCGGTAGCGAGCATTGGGGGTTTCCAAGGCAGAACGATTCTCGATTTCTGTCATTTCCTGTCTTCGCAGCTCTTACAGATCGTATTATGATGCGATGGCTTGGATCCAACATATTGAGACGCTTGTTCCGACTGCCGCCTACCCGCAGACTTTTGCTGCTGAGTCGATGAAGACTTGGACCAAGGGGAGTAAAAGCGGACGATACGTCGACAAAGTCTACGCGCATTCTGGCATTGAGACTCGATATAGTGTCATCGCCGATCTCGGCGGCGCAGGTTCTGACTCAGCCTGTCTCTTTCAAATCGATGGAGAGATGCAGCACCCGTCGACTGGGACGCGGAATGATGTTTTTATGATCGAGTCGAGGAAAATGGTCCGCGAGGTCGCAGTGCGGGCGGTGGCACAATGTGAGGGCGTCTCAGCGCGGGACATCACTCATGTGATCACGGTTTCCTGCACCGGATTTTACAATCCCGGCCCCGATCTCGAAGTGATCAAAGCGCTCGATTTACCGTCGACGACGCAGCGATATCATCTGGGGTTTATGGGATGTTATGCGGCGTTCCCTGCCTTGAAAATGGCATCCCAGTTCTGTGCGGCGAACCCGGAAGCGAATGTCCTGATCGTTTGTGTTGAACTCTGTTCTCTGCATATGCAGTTGAAAGACGACCTTGATTCCGTCGTCGCCAATTCCGTTTTCGCCGATGGCGCCGCTGCGGTGATCGTAAACAATCGCCCTCCGGCAGCGGGAAGACGGGCTTTTGATCTGAGGCATTTTGTTTGTCGGCTTGTCGTCGAAGGTGAGTCCGATATGGCCTGGGACATTGGTGATCAGGGATTTACTATTGTGCTGTCCAAGTATGTCGCGAAGATCATCGGCTCGGGGATTCACGGGATCATCTCTGATGTCCTTGCTGACTCCGGGCTCGCGCTCGGTGACATCGATATCTGGGCGGTGCACCCGGGAGGACGGGCGATTCTGGACAAGGTGGCCGAGAGTCTCGCGATCGAACCGCAGCAGCTCCAGGCTTCCAGAGAAGTCCTCTCCTCCTACGGAAACATGAGCAGCGCGACGATCCTTTTTGTGCTGAAAGCGATCCTGGAAAATCCCGAAACTCTCGATGGAACGAAGGTGATGGCGATGGCATTCGGTCCGGGCCTCACCATTGAAACCGCTGTGCTCGATGTGGTCATTGCCTAAAAGGTGGCAGACCCACCCGGAATTACGCGAGGCTGTCCCCGAGACTCTTCCATTCTTGACTGGGCACTTGGATAGGAAGGGCGCAGTTCACAAAGGGGCAGGGCATTTCTGTGCCAAACTGTTCCGGAGTCGCGGAAAGCTTCCGGCGACAGTGTGGACAGACAAATTTGATCGAGTCTGTGGGGAGTTTGATGTCCTGCGGAGCTGGAACCATGAATTTTTCGTGGCAGTCTGGGCAATCGAACACGGTATGATAGAGTTCTTTCCCGGCGGAGAGGCGGGAGGAACAATGCGGGCATTCAAAACGGAGTGGCATAACGGGACAGGAAGCATCTTTCATACCTCTCCTTTGCACCGGATCAAAGCGGAAAAGTTGAAGAGGGTGGAATTTGCGATTATGAGAGAGACCTTTGTATCATGGCAGACATCAGTATCGATCATTATTGCGGCGGCATTTTTCAGACCAATGCTTTTCTCCTGCGGAGCGGTGGTAAGAACTGGCTCTTCGATGCACCCGAGGGAGTGACCGGCTGGCTGGAAGAGATCGGAGTGCGACCCGATGCCGTCATCCTGACTCACCAGCATCATGACCACGTCCTCGATGCGGGCGTTCTCGCGGAGACTTTTGATTGCCCGCTCTACGCCTATGCCGAACCGTCTGAAGACCTGACTCTTTCCAAGCGACTCGAGCAAATGATGGGAATTCCCTGTCCGATCGCTCCCTACACGATTCAGCACCTGCTCGCCG
>JAGPCC010000019.1 GCA_018058245.1 Verrucomicrobiales bacterium | reverse complement strand
CAGTAGACTTTGCGGTCGGGGAGATGAAGAAGCTGGTTCTCTAACAACCTGTCAGACCTTCAAACCGGCGAAGCGCCCATCACATATCCTTCGAGTTGGCTGATGAGGGCTCCCTGCGCTGAGATGATGCGTCGCACGAGATCACCGATCGAGACAATGCCGACGAGTCGTCCGTCCTCGATCACCGGAAGATGACGGATCGATTTGTCTGTCATCATCTGGAGGCAGGCAACGACATTTGCCGAAGGACCTACCGTGACGACCTCGCAGGTCATGATCTCCCCGACTGCGGTCGCTTTCGAAGAACGCCCTTTGAGAACCACATTATTCATATAGTCCCGTTCGGTGACAATCCCGACCACGAGACCGTCTTTCATTACGGGAAGGGCTCCGATGTTCTTTCCCGACATGAGGCCGATCGCCTCGAATACGGTGACGTCCCGGGTCGTCGACCACACTTCCGTTGAGTTTTTGTGGGCGAGGATTGATGATACAGTGTCTGCTATTTCCATGGATACTTGTGGTTGGGTTTCGATTCCAACCTAGAGTAGGAAAAAAGTGAGACTTTGTGAATCCACAAATGGAAAAAATGTGTGGACCCGCAAAACCGGCCTATTCCTCGACCACGGTCGCGTCTCGCAGAACCCAGTATCGAGGATAGGCGATGAGGTCGAGAGTAACCCTGCCGCCTGTCTGCGGAGATCTTTCGTTCCCCATTTCGTCCATCGGAACGACTTCTTTTGCATCAGTGGAAATTGTAAGAGAACCTTCTTCCCCGAGAGTGAAACCCGCCAGAATGAGATCGTTGCCCCGCCGAAAGACATACAGGTGCTCGGCGGCGGATTCTACAAAAACCCTCTCAAACGAGGCACCTGTCAGGGTGGAGGTGAGCGCTGCGATGGCGCCATACACAAAGCGCGGAGAGAACTGATAGTCGACAAATCCAAAGTCCGGGGTGCCATCCCGACCGGGACCGCGAGTCATGCGGGAGCAGAAGAGGAGCACACCGGCATGGCCATTGGCCCAAGAATAGAGAACTTTCTGCGCATCAATCTGCGCCTGTCTCCGCTCCTGCTCCAGTCGCCAGGCACTGTATCCAGTCTCCGTATTGATCCACCGATCCGACGGATCACCGGCGAGTTTCTGGAGTCGCTTCATCGTTGCAAAACTGCGTTTATAATCCTCCAGATTGCCGTGGGCATTGTAGGTCGGGAAATCGACGAGAGAATGAAGTTTCTGGAGAAAATATTGGCTCTTTACTTCATCGACAACGGAATACCCACCGTAGGTCAGCGGTAGCTCCGGTGCGACCTTGCGGACTTCGTCCTGCGAAAAAACGAATTGAGTTACAAACTCGTCGTTCGTGCCTGCCCAGTAACCAATCTGATCGGGCTCGTTGGAAATCTGGACGAAGCGAGTGACATCGCGGTAGCGCTCGACGAGTGCAGCGAGATAGGCCCGCTGAGGCGTCTCCTGATGCGGATACTGCCATCGAAAATTTCCCTTGTCGGCATACTTCGGGAGGACCGCCCAGTCCGCTGCATTCATCGTCTGGAGTACAAGTTGAAATCCTCGCGAGGTATAGGATCGCAGGGCTGCATCCATACGGTCGAAGTGAAAAAAGTAGGTCTCGTTTCCACCGGACTGTTTTCGTCCCATTTCGAGCGATTCATCCGTCCGCACCACTTGCAGCCCGAGCCGGGCAATGAGGGCCGCTTCGCGGTCCCTCGCCTTTTCTTCACTCAGCCCAGTCGGCAGAGTCGGAATCCCGCCTGGTTTCCAGTGGTAGCGCCCCGGAAAAGCGCAGATCCCGACAAAAAACTCCTCCTTCTTCCAACTCTTTCGCGCGTGGTTCACATCTCGTGTCACCGCAATATTCCGAATCAATCGCTTCGTGAAACGATCCCCCTGAAATCCGTCGAGAGTGAGAAGATATGTTCCAAGAGCGGAAATTTCGATCTCGAGCAACTCCTCTTTCCCCGCTTCAATTCTGATCTGCTGCACTGGGAAATTCTGCCAGTTCCAGACCGTGAGGACCGCGTAGGCGAACTGATCCGCCTCCACACGGAGCTTCAACCGAAAGATGTCCCTGGTTGGTCCGACTTTTGTCCACTCGTAGGGTCCCGTTTCTGGGAGGAGAGACAATCCACCGCCACTGAGACGATGTTCTGGAACCTCTTCATGCAGAAGGGGCACCGATACTTCCGAAAGGGCCGGGGAATCAGGGCTCAGGAAAAGACGCGTGGACGGTTCCCCAGCGTCGATCACTACCGAAGCAACGAGAAAGAATCCGGGAACAAGCAACCTGCCACGCTGAAAATACGTTTTCATCGAAAATAGAACCGAGCGTCACTACGGACGCAGTCGGTGGAGCTGGAAGCATAGCACAGATCAAGAGGCATCTCCCGGTGTCATGATGCAAGGGGCTTGCCGACCACTTCGGAGTGCTCCCGTTTCGACTTTTCGATGGCACGGCCGACCGCACGCCGGGCCGCTCGCGAGAGAAAAAAGAGGACAATCACCCCGACCGCGAGTCCCACATACATGGCACTCCTTTCCAGATGGACCGTGCTCTGGTCCGGTTTCGCCAGACCGGCGGCGTGCTTTCCAATCTCTCCCAGGTAAACCCCGAAAGCTAAAATCGGAGCGGTCGCCAGTGCCGCGATGAGGAATCCCCAGAACCGGACGCCTGCCGCACCGAGCAGGTAGCTCAGGGTGGCGGGATTGAGAGGCGTCAGACGCAGGAGAAACTGGAGGTGAAACTCGTCGTAACGCACGGCTTCCCGAATCGATTCTAAAAAAGGACGTGTCGAGAGCACCCTGTCGATCCGCGATCGTAAGAGGCGGCGGGAAAGAAGATATTGAAACGCAGCAGCCACGATGCTGCCGACCAAGACGGCCGCAAATCCCGAGGCCCAGCCAAAGAGAGCCCCCGCGAGAATGCACAGGACCGTATCCGGAACGAGCAGCGAGGTCGCGATCACGAAGAGCAGCACAAAGGCAAGGCTCGCCCAAGAGCCGGACTCCTCGATCCATTTCCCGATCTCATCAAGATGCCGGTGCAGCTCCCTGCCAAAACCAAAAATCACTGCAATCACGAAGAGGCATAGAGTGAGATACATCACCGTTTTCCGCCGGGACCATGCGCGAAAGAGATTCTGATTCGCCGGGAGAATATGCGCGTGGTGCTCAGGCATGTGTTCTGCGGGAATGATTCGAGTGTATGTTTCCCGAGTTCATTTGGAAGACGGTGTTTTTTCTCCAGAAAAAGGAGATTTGCCAAAAAAGGAAATCAGGAGCGCGGCGATGGTTGCTCCGACAAGGTTTGCAACGAGATCCCAACCGGTGTTTTCATATCCCCCAACATTCGTTTCGGGCAATGTTAGGGTAGCAATAAATTCCACTACTTCGTTCAGCGCTCCGAACCCCATGCCGGCGGCGGCACAAAGTACCATCAAACCGGGACTGGGGGTGAGGCCGCGGCCATCCCGGTAGGGAGAGACCGTGCTCAGAGCCTGCCAACAGAGCCAGGTCGTGACTCCGAAGCCGAAGGCATGGATGATCTGGTCGTATTTTACTCTCTCCGGAATCAGCCAGAAGTTGTAGAGGACTCCAGAGCCATAGCGGTCGTTCCACGAGTCGGGAATCGGGATCAATCCTCCAGCCATGTGGAGTAGCCCCCAGAGAGAAAGGCACCAGAGCAGGCCAGCACTGAATCCTACCCGGAAGTGAACGGCAATGAGAACGGACAGTTGAACGGCGATGACAAGGATGTAAAAGATAAACTCTTTGTTTCCCGACTTCAGGGAAAACATTGCCGCGACGAATAGGTAGAGGGCACTGAAAGCGAGAATGGCCTTCAATTGCGAACGAGTGGCAGTTTTGTGCATGGGGCAGGCAGGGCAGAAGTGAAATGCGGGGCGGGAACGGTGGTTATTCTATCGTTGGGGTCAGTTCCTCGCAGGCTGCCCTTACCATCCATCCGTTGGATTCCAGAGTGCGCTCCACGACCGCTTCCTCCGCTCCGGTGATCTCCCGCACGATGCGGACGGCGCGATCTCGAAGTTTTGCATTGGACGGGTGGAGATCAATCATGAGATTGCTCTTCACTTTTCCGGAATGTGTCATTGCGAGGGTGGTGATGATGTTCAGGATCATCTTGGTGGCAGTACCAGACTTCAACCGGGTCGAACCTGTCAAAATCTCAGGGCCAGTATCCGGCAAGATTGCTCCATCGAGCAGGGGATGTCCTCGGTAGGCAGGATTGCAGCATACCAGCGCGGTTTTTGCACCGCGCTCTTTTGCTTCCGTTAGGCAGCCCCAGATAAACGGGGCGTGACCGCTTGCCGAGATCGCGATGACGACATCTTTCGGTCCGACATGCCGGGACTGGATCGCCCTCTCCCCGGCGGGAAAATCATCTTCGGCCCCTTCGACCGCACTCCAGAGAGCAGTGGAACCGCCCGCGATGATCCCCTGCACGAGATCCGGCGATGTGCGAAATGTGGGCGGACACTCACTCGCATCGAGGACCCCGAGACGACCGCTCGTCCCGGCACCGCAATAAAGGAGTCGTCCCCCTTCCGAAAACGCACGAACCACTTCCTTTACAACCCATTCGATTTGTTCGCTTTCCGCCAGAATTTTTTCCGGAATCGTTTTGTCCTCTTCCAGCATCAATTGGATGGCTTGCGAGATCGGAAGGTCGGAAAAACGCATCGACTTGGGATGTCTCCCCTCCGTCGGGGACGTCGAGACAGGTCGCCAGCTCTTTGCAGTGGTTTCCAAATCCCCCTGAATAGACACAGTATTGACCGTGGCAAGGCGGCTTGCCCCCACTCCGGGATCGAGGGCCATCGCGATAGCTCCCCAGACGCTCGGTTCATCAAGGCGAACCACTTCACTGCCCGGCCTTGCTTTCAGAATTCTTGCAACGACTTCATCGGCGAAACAGGGATTTTTCAAAAGAACAGAACCATTGAGAATGAACTGGATCTTCTCCTCCGGTTTTGCGATGCGGGCGGCACAATGAACCGAGTCTTTGCTGAGGCGCTCGGCGGCACGATCGAGGATCGCCACCGCGATCGGATCTTGACGGGAAGCGGCCGCAGCAAAGACAACTTGGGCAAGACTCGCGAGCTCAATTTTACTTGCCGTCGAAGTCCAATCGATGAGTCTCTCCGGGTCGTTCATTTGCAAGGAATGAAGAATATCCGCCCCCAGAGGCGGCCAGTCTGCATCAATGTCAGAGATCGTCACGACGGAGCGGAGCGCATGAAGGGCGATGTCGTAGGAACTGCCGCGATCTCCGATGACGTGACCGCGCCCACCGACCTTGACGATACGCCCATCCCGGTGACGTCCCAGACAACAGGAGCCCGTCCCGCTGAGCAGGAGCACTTGCGCGGCACAATCCGGATGCCACTCGGTCGATTCGAGCGCGAGAACGAGGTCGTCGGTGACGATGGCTGGCACTCCGGGCCACGTGCGACTGACCGCCGCCGTGAGCCGTTCCCGATCGCCCCCCGAGCGTACCCCCGCAAATCCAATTCCGATACGGTCAGGTCCGACCGGCAACTGAGCACGAATTTCCTCGAGGAGATCGGCAAGCCTCTCTCCCGTCAATAGATAGAGATTCCCGGTGCCCGCGAAGATCTTCGCGAGCACCGTATTTGTTTCGCTGTCTACCAGCAGGGCCGAGGTTCTCGTCCCACCGCCTTCCATTCCAAGTACGATCATTTCGGGGGCTGAACTATCACCCGAATCCCGAAAGGCGAAAGGGAATCTTCGGTTACGGACTGGACGAGATCAGCCGTTCGGCATCCCCGCACGATAAATCGAGGCGATTTCCTCCGGCGAAAGGGCACGTTGTAGAATGACGAACTCGTCGATGCGCCCATTGAGACTGCGAATGGGATACGGTTTCCCCTGGGCCTGCCAGTTCCCGATCTCCCCATTGCCGAGCTTCAGAGGAGGCATAGGACTGCGCTCCTCCTCACTGACGATTTCCCCATCCCGATAATGGATCACCCGTCCGCTGGTCTGATCAATCGTGACCGCCAGATGAAGCCATTTTCCGAGGTCTCCGGGGTGAATTACTGGTGGTGAAGTGGAATTCGGGCTTACCTCGTTCGAAAGACCGAGGACGAGTTCTCCTCGATCGCTGATCTGCCAGTGAGTTTCCCCCAGCTCAAATCCATCGGTTAAAAAAAGAGAACTGAGCCAGCGATCAAACCCTTCGATTCGAACCCAGGCGGCGAAGGTGAGCGCCCGAAACTCGCCCGGAATCTGAAGTCGGGTTCGATCCGTGATCCGCTTGAACTCGAGGGCACCTTTCCCCGGCCAGCGCCCCTCGGTCCATTGCGCCCCGATAATCGCCCCCTTCGGTCCACCAGGATGTTGATTGATGAGTTGTCGGTCCCAAGGTTCCTGATTTTCGAAGTCAAAAAAGACCAGGGTATCCGGATCACCAGCCAGCGTGTTTCGAGTCCTCAGCCATTCCCGGTATCGATCACGTGAGCCAGCGTTCGCGAGATGAAGCAGTTGTTGTCGATCCACAAAATCAAGCCCGCCTCCCGCAACGGTTTCAAAAACACCACCCCTAGCTTTTACCCCATTCCCGGAAAGGAGAGTTCGAGACCCCGTCCCGTCCTTTTCGTCAAGACGCACCTCTCCCTCCACGACATGGACTTCACTCCGCCCGTCTCGTCCGACACTGAGCGCAAATTCGGTTCCCAGATCGACGGCCCGGTACTCTGGCGTCTCGATCGTGAATCCCTGCGCAGGTTCCGGGACAAACGCACGGAGCTTCCCCGTGAGACAGGCGATCCGCCACTCCGAATGGAGATCGAGCTCCACCGGTCCTTCAACGATCAGGGTTGCGCCACTGAAAAATTCCAGCTGAGCCAGGCCAGATTCCAACTGAAAGCGCCCGGCGGGAACCGAGGCACCTTCTTCGAGCACCTGAGTTGGATTGGCCCAGACTCCGTCCACAAGGCGACTCAAGACCGCGACCCCAGGTGCGTTGGAAGGCTCTCGATCTCGTCCCGCGTCGAGGTGACTCTTCCAGAAAAGGGAACCATGAATCAGCAGGGTGACTGCCGCTGCCCCAGCAAGAGCCGGCCACCACTTTGTCAACCGGGGGGATTTTGCTCTCCCTGCCGGAACAGAAACCACCGGAAACGGGAATATCTCTGCGGCTCCTTTGGCCAGCGAATCACCAGATTGCTCCTGCACAAAGTACGCGTGGATCTCGACCATTTCGAGATACCGTTCGCAACTCTCCGGATCGCCCCGAAGAAGCCCATTGAGTTCCCCCCGCTCTTCCAAAGAAAGGCCAAGGTCAAATAACCTCGACGAGAGTTCCGAAACCCGATTCAAACGTTCCTGCCGTTTCATGCCATTCCCTCCTGGGTTACTTTTCTCTCGACACACCGCTGCAAGACTGCGCGAATCCGGAAAAGAGACTGGGAAATCGCGCCCTCACTCTTCCCCTCCTGCGCCGCGATCGCCTGGACGGTGGCACCCGAATGATACCGACGCTCGACCAGATCACGCTGAGACTCGGGGAGTACGCTGATGCAGTCGCGCAGCAACTCGAGCCGATGATCCGTCCCCGTGCTTCGCGCCTCCTGCCGCTCGGCGAGGTAGTCGAAAACATCCTCATCAAAAACCAACTGCTCCCGGCTCATTTTCCGGCGATGATTGAGCACATGATAGTAGGCCGTGCGACAGGCCCAGGCCGTGAAGTTAGTCCCGAGTTCAAAGTCCTCCGCCTTGCGCCACAGGGTCACACTGGTCTCCTGCAAAATGTCTTTTGCCAGCGAGGGATCGTGACAAAGCGTCATGATGTATCCAAATACAGCCGACTGAGTGCCGGTGAGTAGCTCAATGAATTCTTCGGTGTCGCGTTGCATGATTCCACAAGGATACCGCAGGTCGGGGCGATATCTCACGCGGAACTTTCCGAAACGATCCCTCAAACCGGTTTCACCCCGAGCTCCGAGAACGGAACTTCGTGAGGCAGAACGTTTTCTCTCGCGGCGACAGCGCAGGCGACTCCGGCAGCTTCGCCCATGACGACGGCATTCCCGGTGACTCGGTAACTGCTGTGGGCAATGAATCCGCCACTGATGCAACGCCCCGCGAGGACCAGCCCGTCGACATCTTTGGCCATGAGCGAACGCAACGGAATATCGTAGGGCTGTGATTTGAAGGGTTTTGCTTCGATCGCTTTTGTCTCCCCCGGATTGGTCGAATGGACGTCGATGGGGAAGGTCACCCGACAAATTCCATCTTCAAATCGAGCCCCCTTTTTTAAATCGTCATCCGTCACTGAATAACGCCCATGGATACGCCGTCCTTCCCTAGTGCCAATCTGTTCGGCCGTACAGACGATCTCCGCATTCTTCCAGGGTCCGCCCTTTTTGCGGAGCGCATTGACCATGGCATGATTTTCTCTCCGGGCTTCGATCGTGGCACGGGAGAGATCATCGGCGTTGATCGCGGAGACATTGTATTGATGATTCGCCATCATCGCATAGAGCCCGTCATGGATCTCAAAAACCGAGGGACCGCCATAAGACGGATCGATCCCGGCGGAGCGCAGTTCGGCGAGAAAGTTGGCTTTGCCTTTCCCGAGATTCCGTTCTTCCGCCAGATGATTGATGAAGGGTGCGATCTCGTCGGTTTTGACTCCGTGAAAGAGAACCATTAGACTCATCGGCTGCGTCACACCGTCGCCGGGGCGGCCAAAATCAAAACCACAACCCGCCTGAGCGGCAAGATCCCCGTCACCAGTCGCATCGATAAAACTCTTAGCAGTCCAGACTTCCCGACCGGACTTTGACTCCGTCACGACTGCCGCGAGTCGATTTTTGGCATCGGGAATGGCCCCAACGATACGGGTGAAAAGACGGATGTTCACCCCGGCCTCCACGAGCATTTCCTCAAGAAGCAGTTTCATCGGCTCGGGATGGTAGACCCATGCCGAACCGAACTTTTTCCCGTTGTTCTGCTCTCCCAAACGAACGAGGAGCTCGGACATGATCCCCGGTTTGTTGAAGCCATCAAGGATCCAGGAGAGCATCCCGGCCGTCCAGATTCCCCCGATGCATCCGTGCAACTCGATGAGGGCCGTTTTCGCTCCACTGCGCGCTGCCGCAATTGCTGCGGCAAACCCGGCAGGCCCGCCTCCGCAGACGATCACGTCGTAGTCCGCCACGACCGGGATCTCCCGGGCGTTTTCTTGAAACCACTCACCCTTCAGGGTTCCCGAAGTGCGGACGTGCATTCGGTCATTTGTTCCGAAAACCGTTTCACCTTCCCGTCCGGTCGTACGCCGAAGCGGCTTCGGACGGTTTTCTGGATTCACTCGCTCCTGCCCGAATGCTCCGCCCGCTCCGCCCGCTCCGGCGGCGAGGGCACCGGCTCCGGCAGCAAGTTGTTTCGCAAAATGACGACGATCGAGAAAGCGTTCCTTCATGGTCTTATTGAACTCGATATTCACCCCTTTGGGAAGGACTGCATTGCGGAAGAATCCCCCGCGCATTTCCCAAACTCACTCTCCGGTTCGACCCAGAGCCTTCAAGACAAATGCGTATTGCAGGGCCACTTCGGCAAGCCCACTGTATCGACCGGACGCTCCACCATGTCCTGTTTCAAATGCAGTGGAAAGTAACGGCGGAGTGCTGCCGGTGTTCTGTGTGCGGATTTTTGCGACCCATTTGGCCGGTTCCCAATAGGAAACTCGATTGTCATTCCAGCCCGCAAGGACAAGGAGCGCCGGATAGGACTGCTTCCGAACATTGTCATACGGCGAATAATGGCGAATGCGTTCGAAGATCTCCGGGGAAGAGGCGGGATCGCCCCACTCGTCGTATTCGCTCGTTGTAAGCGGCAGAGTCGCGTCAAGCATCGTGTTCAGGACATCCACAAACGGAACATTGGCAATAAAGGCCGCAAAAAGATCGGGGCGTTCATTGATCACAGCCCCTGCGAGAAGGCCTCCGGCACTTGCGCCAGTGCCGCAGAGCTGGGCCGAGGAAGTGTATCCCTCCGCGATAAGGTGTTCCGCGCAGGCGATATAGTCGGTGAAAGTGTTTCCCTTCCGCTCTTGTTTTCCCGCCTCATACCAGAGCCGCCCGAATTCTCCCCCTCCGCGAACCTGCGCAATCGCAAATCCGACACCCCGATCCACGAGACTGAAGACATCACTGTCGAACCAAGGATCGCTCGAGATCCCGTAGGCTCCGTAGCCGTCCAGAAGCAAACCACCGCTCCCGTCCCGCAGATGATCCGCCGGGAGCAACAACCAGATCGGGAGTTTTGTTCCATCGGTCGCAGTCGCCGTGGTGGATTCGATTCGATATCGGTTAGGATCAAATCCCTCTGGAAGAGCCTTCTGCTTCAAGGTCCGAATCTCCCCGCCTGTCATCTCCACTTCCGCGACGGTGTAGGGCTGCAGGAGCGTCTCGTAGCTGAAACGCTGGGTCGTGGAATCGAAATTCGGAGTTTTCTCGAGTTGCAGCGAGCCGCCCACTCCGGGAGAAGTGATCCACCGGGTTGTTTCTTTGTCAGGATCGAGAAGATAAAACCCAGTAATTCCTTCCTTCCTCGCGCTGAGAACAAGGTGGTCTTTGAACGCCTCCATTCCGCCGTAGGAAATGTGTTCATCTCCGGGAAGAACTTCGACGCGATTCTGATTGCTCTCACCGCTCATGGGAACCTTCAGGAGACGACCGTTTACGGCGCCATCATTCGTGAGGATGTACCAGAAATCACCCCGGTCGCCGAGGGAATAGCGGATGCCCTCACGGCGGGCTTCAAACACATGGGGAGCTGATTTCGGTTCTGTGAGGGATAAAAGGGAAGTCTCCGAAGTATCCTTCGAAGCCGAAGTGATGAGCAGAAAACGGTGACTCTTTGTCGCTTCGATTCCCACCTGAAACCGGGCGTCAGTTTCCTCAAAAACTACGTCGTCCTCCTTTGCATCTGAACCGAGTCTATGCCGCTTCACCCGCCAGGATCGATCGGTCGCGTCTCCGATCGTGTAGAAAATAGTCTCGTTGTCGAGCGCCCAGACGGGGGCTTCGTCGAAGAGAGATCCCTCGATTTCATCTGGGCGAATTTCCCCGCTCTCCAGTTCCTTCACCCGAATCGTGTAGAGGTCTGTTCCGTCGTGATTTTCCTTCCAGGCATACCGTTTTCCGTCCGACGAGACTGAACCGCCGCCAAAAGAATAGGCATCGTCACCGTTCGCACGGACATTCAGATCGAGCACGATCCCTTCGCCATCGCCCGAGGCAGGATCGGGAATGAGGTCGAGTTGCCCTGGAAGAGACGGTTTCCGGCAGATCAGAGGGTGATCTTTCCCCGCCACCTCGCGGCTGTAGTACCACCAGTTTCCACGACGATACGGCACCGAGACGTCGTCATCGATGATGCGCCCTTTCATTTCCTCTACAAGCGTTTCCCGCAATTTCTGCAAAGGAGCCAAGGTCGCCGCGAGGAAGGAATTTTCTGCCTCCAGGTAGGCACGGACGGCGGGATTCTCCCGTTCCCGCAACCAGAAGTAGTCATCATTCCATTCGATCCCGTGCCTCTCCTGCAAATGAGAATGTTTCTCCGCAACCGGAGGTTCGGCACCGGAAGTTGCGGAATGAATCGAAAGAAGTGTCATGAAAACCGCAAAAAGGAAAATAGTTCGCCTCACGGACCGTACAAAAGTCGGGATCATAGGGCGACGATAGCATCAAATTCACTCGATGTGTTGCGCAGATTTATCGTCCTCAGTTCGAGAGGAAATAGCCGATGAGAACAGAACAGGAATTGTTTGCCGCGTGGAGAAGGAAACTCATCTTCAGATTTCCCGTCCTCAAACGGAGCCAACCGAGGGCAAACGAAAGGAACAAGAGCGGAACCGCAAAAGCAAATCCATGGACGAGGGCAAACGATACGGAACTGACGACGAGAGCAACTCTCGGTCCCCGGAGACGGCGCAGAGAATCGAAGAGAAATCCCCGGAAAAAGACCTCCTCGTAAAACGGAATCGCGATCCCGACTATGAGAATCGTCCCCGCGAGTTGCACGAGATTTTCGCTCTTCAAAAAGAGACTCACGAGCTGCTGATCGAGAGTCCGTCCCGAGACCCACTCGTAAATCCCCTTGTATCCCATCGCGACAAGTTGCATGGCAACGATATACCCTGCGATGAGGGCAAGACCTTTGAAAAAGGCCTTCGTCCCCGTAGAGATCGGTAGGGGTCCGAAATACCGTCGCCATCCACCGCTAGTGATCGCGAGTATAGAAAAAACGGACACAAGGATCGCACCGATCCAGTGTCCGACACCGTTGTTGAGTCCCGGGAGACGAATCGCAAATCCAATTCCCGCCGCGAGGATGGAGGCGGAAATCCAAAACATGCTGAGCCGTAGACCAGGTCCCTCCCCATTTCCATTTTTCCAAGACCGTCGTGAACGCCATAGTAGGAAAGCGAGCACGAGGAGAAGTAGCACGGGAATCGCCCACGCCATCGGTCCATTGAGCCCGAGAGAATCTTTGCTGATCTCCATGAACTCCTCCGGATCCACTTTTGAGATCTGCCCACCAAGGACGGCTGCGGAAATCTTCGCGGCCCTCGCCTTTTGAAACTCTTCCTGGATGACCTCATGATCACCCCGGACCTCAAGAAATCCCTTTTCAGCCTTTTCCGCATAGTCGTATGCCTCGGGATAGCGTTTTTGATAGATCCTCAGCTTCGCCTTGTGAAGCTGGACAAGAGGACTTTCCGGAAGGACTTTCTCCGTTGCGTTGAGCAAAGTCTCGGCTCGACTCAGATCTTTTTTCACGTCATACCAGCCGAACAGATAGGCTCCGGCGAGAGGAATCACGAAGGCGGCAGGGCTCTCAAAACCCGCCGCGAGCACTTCCAAATGAAGGTCCCCCTCTTTCCAGAAGAACTTCTCCCGCTTTTCATCGTTCTCCTTTTCCGCCAATCCGAGTTCATGATAGGCACTGGCGAGATAGAGGAGCCCGTCCGGTCGGTCATACTGCAGCCCTTTCCGAAACGCAGCCTCGGCGGTTACCAAATTTTTTTCCGTCGCAACACCATCGAGATAGAAAAATCCGATCGTCCAGACTTCCGGCGCTTTTCCCGCCTCCGCATTGATAAGAGCCTTCGGGAAATGGACTTCTCGTAGGAGTTTCTGCGTTTCCTCCTGGGAAAACTCACGATTTCCACCGGTAGGATCCTTGATTTTCCAGACCAACTCGCCGCTTTCTCCGCTAGTGATCGAATAGTCGAGGTCGAGGGCGTCGCTACCATCCGCCGCCCACAAAGCGCTTACCCCGAAGATCGAGGACATGATCACCAAGCAGACACCTACCCGAGTTCCGTTGTTTATGATTCCCATAAGTCGCGCGGGACTCTAACGCGGCTTTCCTGATTCAGGAACAAAATTCCGCAATTTTTATGTTTTTCATAAATTTTCTCTGCGTCTGATTTCGCGGCATCGTTTCTCCGCCCTTTTCCTCGCGAGACAACAAGGAACTACCTTCCGCTTCCCTCCCAACTTCCTCGTGAGGTTCCCTGCTGCCAAGTACCGCTCCCCGTGATGCCTCCCTGTGGATTCGTTAGGATCGTCCCAGTCCACCTGCCTTTTCCCGCTGCGCCTCCGCCTGAACTTACGTTTACGGCTCCGGACGAGGATACTTTCCCTGACAGCGTGCCGCTATCATTTCCTCCGTAAGAGCCAGATATCAGCCCTTCTGAATTGATCGAGAGGCGGAAGGTTCCCTGGACCTTGACTTGATGCTTTGTTCCGAAGACTCCAGTCCAGCCCCCGGAAAGACTTCCCGAAGGAATCGCGTTCTCGGTCGGTTCGAGCCCCATTCGGAGGTCACGAAGTTTCGTGAAATCTTCCAAGGCCTGTTCATACTCGGGAGAATTTCTTCCGTGGATTAACTGCTTCGAAAATAACCTTGTCATGATTTTGAGATCATTCGTATTGCCCTCTTCAAACCCCGGTTCTTCTCTCGTCTTCCGACGAACAAATTCCAGAAATTTGTCGAGCACGACTGGGCGCTGCTGCCACCAATCGTCCCCGTATTTTTTCTGGGCGATAAAGTTCAGTTCTTCCAGCATTGCGTCCGCTTGCTCTTTTGCGGATGCGGCTGCCTTTTCCTCGACCACCGCACTTTCCTCCTTCTCCTTTCGAGCTTCGAATCCTGCGAGCATTCGTTGTTTGAAATCTCCTTCGTTCACCGCAGTGAGGTGTGCCCGCAATTCCGGTGTCACATCAGCCCGACCGAGATCGGCTTCCTTTTGCGCTCTCTCTGCGATGATTTTGTCGCGGATCGAAAAGTGAGTTCCACCGAGATCCAAATCGGACGGACTCCCCCGGTGTAAAACTCAGATCAACAAAGGCAATCGCCTCCTCCTCCACGTAAAGTGGGCCGTATTCGTCAATGGTCAGATTCGCCGTGAGTTTTGTTCCAGCGGTGCGGAGACGAGTGAACGCCTTTGCGCTATAGGCGAGTGCAATCGAACCTTCCAGAGGAAATCGAGTGGTATCGACAACCGCGACTTCCTTTACTGACGGCTCGTCAGACGATGTCATCGGCGGAGGATTTTCGGAAAGAGGATGAATCCATTTTTCGATTGTGGCCCCTGTGGGACTGAACCGAAGGAGGGCGATGCCTCCCCGCCACTCCCCATTTTCCAGATACCGGGTGATTGCCGCCTGCACTTGTCCGTCCTCGGTGACGCTCCCGAACTTTGAAACCCAGGTACCATAAGAAGCTTCTTCGTCTTGCCAGGTTAGAACAGGTTTCGTTTCGTCTTTCCACAAAAGGGCAGAGGAAGCGAGTGCGCGAAACGCTTCATTTTTCCATCGGAGACGACGAAAGAAGGTAACGGAAACGTCACTTTGCGGTTCCGGTGCCAACAACTCCATCTGTCCGTCGTTGTCTATGTCCATCAGCAACTGGGGAAGCGAGGATCCGAAGTGAGACTTGAAATAGACGTAGGAATTTTCGAGGCTTTTTTCCATTGGGCCGGTCCAGAGCACGTGTTCTTCGTGATCGACCACCACGAGGGAAAAATAGGTGTCCCCTTCCGCAGAATCAATCGGCTCCCAACGGACGCGTTCTTCGTGCCCATCTCCATCGAGGTCTCCTCGGAGTTCACGAGGATGGCTTTTCTGGTGATTATCCGTCGAATCATCTGAGGTAGATTGTTTTCCTGGCATAGAAGCCGGTTCGCCATCAGCACTCTTTGTGTCGTCCGCACTTCTCGATCGGAGAAAGGCGGCGATCGATTGCCAATCTCCGGATACGGGATCCATCCACTCGATCATTCCCCTATCCGGAGAAACACGGAAAATCCCGACCAAAGGGGATACCGATGGGTCGAAACCAGAATTCTCGGAGTGGGTTTCTCGAAGCGAAAACGACTCCCAACCTGACTCCTTTTCCTCCGTTTCGGGTAAAATAAGGAGACCGACTCCTCGGGGCATCGATCCTGCCAGATTTACGAACCAGACTTGGCGTTCCACCCAATCCGCGATGGCTGGCGAGTCACTCGCGGCCTGGAGCTGACACGACATACCGCCGCCGAAAAACCCTGCGACGCAGAGAAAAACCCAGAGGGACTTTCGGGAAAACAGAGGAATCCAATTATTGTTTTCTACTTTCATAACGCGTTTTTCACTCGCTCCCGACGTATTGTCTTCCGAACGCTTGCTCATCGCTCCGCAATATTTGCGATAAGCCGTGCGTTACTTGCGTTTCGGTTTGAATTTGCGACTGTTCATAGAAATCCATGGGCGAGATTTATAAATCGGAAGATCTGTTTGAAAGAGTTGCGACTTCGCAACTTTTTTCGCAGTATCGAACCGCTTTCGAGGCGGCAACGGGCTTGCCTCTAGAGATCCATGATCCGGAAGCGGTGGGCGATCCCGCTTTGACAGAAAATTCGAATCCATTCTGCCGCATCCTGAACCAGCACAATCGTTGTCCCGACTGCGCGGCAGCGTCACATTGTATCGAAAGGCAGCGGAGCCGCGAGCCAAAAGCGGTCGCCTGTTTTGCCGGACTCAGCGAATCAACTGTGCCCATCTTTGCCGGGCAAGTCGAGATCGCGCTTTTGCGAACCGGTCAGATATTTACCGATGATGGCGCGACTGTCGCGTGGCCCGAAATAGAGGAGAGGCTCCGTGAGCTAGGCTACGATGCGACCGGAATCTCCCGCTTGCATCATGCTTGGCTGACTACGGACTCCATCACGGGCGAGAAATACGACGGCATCGTCACTCTCATGGCAGTCTTCGCGGGCCAACTCTCCGAATTGGCCGAACAACTTCTGATGGAGCAGTCCGAATCCGAACCGGCCATGATTGTCAAGGCGCGCCAGTTCGTGAGTGCGCACCTTGCCGAGCCACTTGAGCTGAATCAGGTGGCCACTCATGTCGGAGTCAGTCAATTTCACTTTTGCCGTCTCTTCAAGCAATCAACAGGCCTGACCTTCAAACAATATCTGACCCGTCGTCGAATCGAATGGGCAAAGTGCCGACTGAGAAAACCCAACGCGCGGGTCACCGAGATCGCCTACGATGTGGGATTCGGCTCACTTTCTCAGTTCAACCGGAGTTTTCAGCAGATCGCAGGCACATCGCCCAGTGAATGGCGTCTGACAGAGTTGCAGAAGCTCTCGATTTCTTCGTGACGACGCAAAACCGATCCGCGCGAAACCAGCCACAAAGTCGTTTTTCTACTTGGATTGATCGCTTCCTTCCGATACAACCGTGAATGGATACAAATCTTTCCCCTCTCGCTCATCAGGCTGTCAGCGCCGCCGTTATCGATCAACTCGCTCGCACCAAGGGGTGGACCCGCTTTTTCAGTGTCATGCTTTGGATCGGTGCTGGCTTTCTCGTTCTCGGCGGGATCGCCGTGATGTTTTTGGGTGCCTTTGCCGGGGCAATGGGGGAAGAGGTGAATTCCCAATTTGCTGCGGTCGGGGGTGCCGCAGTCATCGGCGCGATTTACATCGCCCTCTCGCTCCTTTACATCTACCCGGCTTTGAAGCTGGGGAGTTACTCAAGCCGCATCACGGAACTCATGGAAATTCCATCAGAGGCAAATCTGGTTGCGGCGCTCGATCAACAACGGGCTTTCTGGAAATATCTCGGAGTTTCAATGATCATCCTGTTCGCCTTCTACGCTGTGATGGTGGTTGTAACGATCGGGGTGATCGGATTCGGGGCTGCGTCGGCTGCCAGTGGGAGCTAACAAAAACGGCCCCGCGTTTTGCAACACGGGGCCGTTTCTTCTAGTTAGAAATTCTGTCTTTCGGAGAATTACTGAGCAGGTGCTGGTGCAGGCGCTGGCGCAGTAGCACTTTCAACCTTCTTCGCGGCGTCATTTACCGTTTCTTTGATCGCTTCTTTTGCGTTAGCGGCAGCATCTTTGGTCGCTTCCACAGCAGCATCCGTTTTCGCGGCGGCAGTGTCAGTTGCTTCCTTCATTTTCTCCTTGGCGTCAGCAGCAGCGTCCTTGGTTGCTTCGACAGCAGCCTCTGTCTTCTTTGCAGCGGCGTCCGATGCAGCAGTGGCGTCCGTCTTGATGCCTTCGACGGTTTTCTCACAGCTTGCGAGTGCTACTGCAGTGGCGACGAGCGCAACTGCGACGAATTTTTCGATCAGTTTGGTGATTTTCATAGTTTGTTCAGATAAGTTGGTTTGCCTGAGAGGCACCTTGCAATACACCCTCCTTGACGGAATTTCAATGAAATGCCTGATAATTCGGGCTTTTTGCACCCGCTACGCGAACTCGAAGTTTCTGTTACCACTCGCGTAGAGCCTGTGCTACCTTCGGCAAAAACTCCCAACGTCTACAAAATGAGCCAAAGTCTGTTTGAAAAGGTCTGGAATTCCCACTCGGTCAAAAATTTGTCTAACGGGCAGACGCAGCTCCTTATCGGCACCCACTTGATTCACGAAGTGACCAGCCCCCAGGCCTTTGGTATGCTCCGCGACCTCGGGTTAAAAGTGAAATTTCCGAACCGCACCTTCGCCACGGTGGACCACATCGTGCCGACGAGGAACCAGGTGGAGCCATTCGAAGACAAATTGGCTCAGGAAATGATTCAAGCCCTGCGCGACAATTGCAAAGAGTTCGGGGTGAAGTTTTTTGATATTGGGAGCGGCGGGCAGGGCATCGTCCATGTCGTCGGCCCCGAACAAGGGATCACCCAACCGGGAACTACGATCGCCTGCGGCGACTCCCATACCGCGACCCACGGGGCCTTCGGGGCGATTGCCTTCGGGATCGGGACGACGCAGATCCGAGACGTGCTCGCCACGCAAACGATGGCGCTCAGCAAGCTGAAAGTCCGCCGCATCAATGTTGACGGCAAACTGATGCCCGGTGTGTATGCCAAGGACGTCATCCTCCACATCATCAAACTGCTCGGTGCCAAGGGCGGGATCGGCTACTCCTACGAGTATGGCGGCAGCCTTTTTGACGCATTCTCCATGGAAGAGCGCATGACGGTTTGCAACATGTCCATCGAAGGCGGGGCGCGCTGTGGATACGTCAATCCCGACGAGAAGACTTTTGCTTACCTGAAAGACCGTCCCTATTCACCACGTGGGGAAGACTGGGATAAGGCAGTCGAAGGATGGAAAGCAATCGCCTCGGATCCCGGCTGTTTCTACGACGATGTCGTGAACATTCGTGCCGAGGAGATCGCTCCCTCGGTGACCTGGGGGATCTCTCCCGACCACGGCATTTTTGTGACCGATACCATCCCTTCGATCAACGATGCTCCCGACGAAGAAGGACGCGAAAGCATCCGCGAAGCACTTGAGTATATGAAGTTCGAAGGCGGCACCCCGATTGCCGGTATCCCCGTCGATGTTTGTTTTATTGGGAGTTGCACGAACGGCCGACTTTCCGATTTCCGGGAAACCGCGAAATTCCTCAAAGGTCGCAAAGTCGCAGCCGGCGTAACCGCCATCGCCGTGCCCGGTTCAGAGATCGTCGACCACCTTTGCCGACAGGAAGGAATCCACACCGTCTTTGAAGAAGCCGGCTTCGAATGGCGGGGAGCAGGCTGCTCCATGTGCCTCGCGATGAATCCCGACAAACTCATCGGCGATCAACTCTGCGCGAGTTCAAGCAACCGCAACTTTAAAGGTCGTCAGGGTAGTCCTGTCGGACGCACCATTCTGATGTCCCCGGTGATGGTCGCAGCCGCTGCCGTGACCGGAGTCGTGAGCGATGCTCGCGAGGTCTTCGACGTAGTCGGCACCGTGGCAGCTTGATCAGAATGAAGATCAAAAGCCAGAGAACTGCGGCAATGAAGGACAAGCTACCGTTGCTGCCTTCCGGCCCTGGCGGGGTTTACCCGCCTTCACTCCGCAGTCTCTGACCGCAGCCACTATACACGGCATCGGGAAAATGCGAATCCCGAAATGACTCTAACCCGATTCGACGGAATTCCCCCAACATGAGCACAGTCTCCCCTTCCCAAACCCTCCCTGACGCAAGCGGCCACTTTGGCACCTTCGGCGGTCGATTTGTCCCCGAGACGCTCGTGGCGACCCTGGAGGAACTCACGGCAGAATATCATCTCGCCAAGGCCGACCCGGCCTTTCAGAACGAGCTTGCCCGACTTCTCTCCGAGTTCTGCGGTCGAGAGACACCGCTTTACCTTGCCGAAAGATGGACCGAAAAATTGGGGGGAGCTCGCATCTACCTCAAGCGCGAAGACCTCCTCCATACCGGCGCACACAAAATCAACAATGCTCTCGGGCAGATCCTGCTCGCAAAACGTCTCGGCAAAAAGCGTATCATCGCTGAAACCGGTGCAGGGCAGCACGGAGTCGCCACCGCGACCGTCGCAGCCCGCTTCGGCATGGAATGTGTCGTCTACATGGGTGCCATCGACATGGCGCGTCAGCATTTGAACGTCGTCCGAATGAGGCTGCTCGGAGCCGAGGTCCGCGGGGTCGAAGCCGGTCAGAAGACGCTCAAGGAAGCCGTCAACGAAGCACTCCGCGACTGGGTCACAAATGTGCGTTCGACCCATTACATTCTCGGTAGTGCTCTCGGCCCCCACCCTTTCCCCATGATGGTCCGCGATTTCCATCGTGTCATCGGCGTCGAAGCACGCAAACAGATCCTCGAGCGCGAAAAGCGGCTTCCCGACTTGCTCGTCGCCTGCGTCGGCGGCGGGAGCAATGCGATCGGCCTCTTTCATCCCTTTCTCGAAGACGAGAGCGTACAAATGACCGGCGTCGAAGCCGGGGGACATGGCATCCGGCAAGGGGAACATGCGGCTCGCTTTCAAGGCGGAAAACTCGGAGTTCTGCAAGGGACCAAGACTTGGCTTCTCGCCGACGACGACGGCCAGATCGAGCTGACGCACTCCGTCTCTGCAGGCCTAGACTACGCTGCGATCGGGCCAGAACACGCCTATCTGGAGAGCGTAGGACGAGCGAACTACACCTACGCGACCGACGACGAGGCTCTCGATGCTTTTCAGGAGCTCTCTCGGACCGAGGGCATCATCCCAGCCCTGGAGACCTCGCACGCGCTCGCCTACGTGAAGAAGATCGCTCCCACGATGGGCAACGATCAAATCATCATCGCCAATCTTTCCGGCCGTGGAGACAAGGACGTCGAGCAAGCCGCGAAATTTCTCCTACCGCCCGAGTAATCACTCCGGCACTTCCCCCGAGATTACCCCACCGGTTGCAGCGGGTTTCTTTACGGCAGGAGGGAGAGTCGGCTTCGGTTCGGTAGCGGTCGAGGTCTGATTTCCCTTGGCCTTGAGAATGCGCTGGCTCCCGTGGATCTGGTCGATGAGGTCTTCCACTATCGCATAGATTTTGATGACGTCCTCTTCACTCAAGATTTCCTGATCGGGTAATTCCGTTTTCTCTTTGATCTCCATGAGCCGCTCCCGGATCTGGACAATAAGTTTGTTTGCCTGAATTCGCGGCTCCAGTGTATCGAGGTTCAGCGAAAAATATTCGATGATCTGCGGTCGTGCGAGGAGCGCAGCCTTGGCCGGATCATACGGAGAAAGGGCAGCTGCGCAGCCGATTTCCAGCGCCCGCAGCCACCCGGCCAAGCTGATAAGGTTCGCCGCATCGACGTCCCGGATTAAAACCATCTCCTTCTCCACGTCCTTTTGTGTCGTAGCGAGTTCTTCTTTCAGTGCATCCCAATCGTTGCGAGCCCCTTTCTCCAACATGCTCTTCATGTGGCTGGAAATGCGAGTTCCCGACCCCAGCGCCTTGGATTGGCTCAAAAGGGCCCGACCGACCGGCTCGAGATCATAAAATTGCTCCGCCTCCACCGCAAAAAATCCGTCCGCGAGGAGGAGACCGACCGTGAGTGCTAGTTTCGTGCGATCCTGAGGAACCAACTCGGGGATGGAACGCTTCAGCTCATCGTAGGGCAAGGGACGAAGTTTCCTCAGGTCATCAAAGATTTTCCGAATCGAAGGGGTCGTAAATTGATTCACACCCATCTCTTCTCGAAGATGTTCATCCTCAAGTAGTTCATCTGGAATCTCCTGGGCCATAACGCCACCGGAAAAGCATCCATGAGAGAGGAGGAGGACAACAAGGAAGGAAAGAAATCGCGTGGAAGAGAACATGGGAAGGGAGCTACTGCTCAGCTTTAGAACGGATCAAACCTAATTCTGGCAAAAAAGATTGCTAGAAAATTTGTATTTATTTAAGAAAGGTGGATATTACATCTGAGATTATTCTCAATTCCACCACTCACACATTGGAATCAACGACATCGGGAAATTGTAGCGGGGTCCTCTAAGAGAACACCTCGAACCTCGTTATAGCTACATATCCCAAAATGAATCAACACGTCATCCGGAAGTCCCTCGCGATTTCCCTCCTCCCCGGTGCCGCCCTATTTTTCAGCAGTTGCGCGGTGCAGACTGCCGCGAAACGGGACGACCTGAACGTCATGGAAGTATCGGTGCCCCAGCAAAAAATGGCGCTGTATCGCCAGGGTTCCCTCGTCAAAACCTACCCCATTTCGACCTCGAAATTCGGTCTCGGAGATGAAAAAGGGAGCTACCGCACCCCGCCCGGCAAAATGGAAGTTGCCGAGAAAATCGGAGCAGGGAAACCCGCTGGCGCGGTCTTCAAGAGCCGTAGTTGGACGGGCGAGGTCGTGAAACCGAACTCTCCCGGGCGCGACCCCATTGTCTCCCGGATCTTGTGGCTCAATGGATTGGAACCAAAGAACAAAAATGCGTATGGGCGTTGTATCTACATCCATGGCACCGCAGCCGAGCGAGATCTCGGGAAGGCGGCGAGTTATGGCTGTGTCCGCATGAAGTCGAAGGATGTCATCGATCTCCATGACCGCGTCGGAGTCGGTTCAAAAGTCTTCGTTGTTCAGAAAGGGCTCTGGAGAGATGTCGAAAAAGGTCGCGAAATGGGCGAGCCGATCGTGGCCCTTCCGCTGGCCGAGGCTGCCCCCCCTACCGCGATGGCCGGAGTCGCCCCCCCCGCCGTAGCCCCGCTCAACAACGAGATCCGCACTGTAAAAACCGGCTACGACGTTCTTGAAGAGAGTGGTTTTGACACGACTTACCTTCAGAGCAGTCCACCCAGTGAGTTAAAAGTTGACTGATCGCTGGTCGCGAGTATGTTCCGCGCCCCATTCATTGATCGAAACATTAGAATACAATGGCCAATACAAAGTCAGCCCTCAAGCGCGTCCGTCAGACGAAAGTCCGCACGTCCCTAAACCGTGCTCTCAAGTCCCGCGTGAAATTGACCCGCAAGAACGCTCTCGCCGCCTACGAAGCCGGTGACAAAGCAGCAGCTCAAGAGGCCTTCAATCTTTTTGCATCAGCGGCAGACAAGGCCGCAAAGAGTGGTGCGATGCACAAAGGAACCGCCAGCCGGATCAAAGGTCGCATGGCCGTCCGTCTGAATGGTGCCGGTGCACAAGCCTGAGTCTCTCGATCCCACCTCGTCAGCCAAACCCTGTTTGGCCAATGAGTAAACCCTGTCTTCTGACAGGGTTTTTTTGTGTACAAAGGAAACAGCGAAATCTGCGAGCCAAAACTATTCTCCACGAACAGCCTCGATGACGCCGGTTTCGATCACGAGAGCCCGAGTAAAGACGTATTCCTTGTCCTCTTTGGTAACCCGAATCTCAAGGAGACACTTCGGATTCTCGTCCTCAGTCCATCCAACACAATTGCAACCAAAGGAGTCTGGATAATCCGTGAAGCCGACCGTTCTCTGAGCATCCGCAAAAAGAATGTCGGATAGTTTCGGCTCGTAGACGACTTCCGTAAATTTCAAGCCTTGGACCCCTTTGAAGATTCGGATTTCGTCGCCGCCACTAGACGCGGTATGTTCGTTCACTGCGAGTCTTCGCGAATTCTGGCTGAAGACGACACCGGCTGAGCGGGTGTAGTTACAAAGAAATTCTTCGTTCCTCCCATCGGCGGAACCGACAAAGAGTTTACTATTTTCGTCGTCCGGGTCGCGCTTATTAATGACAGCCAACTGCTGACCTTGCCCCTCCCCATTGAGGGCAAACAACAAAAGGAAGGAAAGAACCGGAAAGAGAAATCGAGTCTTCATTTTCACTGATGAGCAGCCGAATTAACCTTTCGCGGCTTCTTTGATAGTTTTCAATTTTTCACCATTTTTTACAATCAAATAATTGTGATTCCTCGCTAAATTTGCCTGGGAAACCGCCCGACAGAAATCTCCGCGGAAGCAGACAAGCATGGGGCTTGAAAAAGAAATCTCTCGTCATATGCTTCCATACCAATCCTTCCAGTCATCCTGCTGTCCTCGGAAATGAACAAACATCGCATAGTCGATCTGCTTTGGGGGGGGCTCGTTCTCGCCAGTGCCTATTTTTTCTCGAGAGAAATGGGTGGAAAGACGACGACGTTGTTGTCCGGTTATCTCCTGTCCATGGCGGTAGTCTCACCTGTTTTTCTAGCTCTTTGGTGGCTCGATCGACTGCCACCACTTAGCGCACGTGTCTGGCTCCGTTCGCTCGGGTTCGGTCTGTTTGTAGTGCCGGTTGTCGCCTCGATGTCCCATCTTGTTGTCGAGTATCTGGTGGGCGAGCAAGTAAATGACAGCGTGCTATTCGAACCGGGGAGTGGCGCGACCTTTGGAGATTTGGCTGGGAGCCTTCTATCGGCTCCCTTGGTCGAGGAGTCACTCAAAGGACTGCTTCCGTTCACCTATCTTTGTTTGAGCGTTAGCTCTCGCGGTCTCGAACCTCGTCACGCAGGTCCTTGGCCCGCCATTTTGATTGGTCTGGTGGTCACTCTTGGGTTTGGTAGTGCTGAGAATACGACCCATTTTGTCGGTGATGCGGCGGCTTGGCAGACCCGGATTTCTTATTCCTACCTTCACGCATTTTTTTCGATACCAGTGCTACTGGCAATCGGATTTTCCGCCTTGCTCCCCACACTCACGGGACGACTCGCGCTATCCGGGTTCGGTTGGTTCGTGTCGATCATTTTTCATGCTGCGTGGAACTTTGAGGTCAGGTTTGACCACCCTGCCTGGTCACCTTTTCCATGGGTTCGTCATTCCTCCCTCGTCGCTCCGCTGGCTGTATTCTTGTGTATATTTCTTGTATACTGGTTCGAGCGTCGAACCTTTAATCGGATCGGAGTTGGCCCTGCCTCGCTCGGACAGCCTCCTCGGCGAGCGCTTCCTCAATTGTTGGCCGAAACTCGGCGGGAGTTTCTTTCCAGTCCGTTGATCGAATCGCCCGTCGGAAATCCAACCCTCGCTCCCTCTCAAGCGAGACCTCGGTCGATTGCCTGAACTTGGGGCGAGCTGGGAGACCGCAGGAACGCAGCTGCCAGAGCGGATGCCAGCGCAGTCGCGACGGCAGGACGGAGGAGGAAACGATTCTGGTCAAGATCGGGGCAAGAAAAGATTCCGAGCAGGTGATTTTCATAAGTAGCTGGGACAAGGATCAAGTCTCCTCCTTGGCGGAACCAGCACGCAAGCTCGCCGTGATAGGCGGCCCATTGCCACTCCAACTGCATTTCTTCCAGCCGAAGTGAACCAGTAGCACCGCCAAGGGCTTGTGCCAAGGGACCGGAGAGGAGTGGGAGGCCTTCGTCGGAGACAAGGGGATAAATTTGGTACATCCTCCCCGTGCCATCGTGTCTCCAAAGCTGCGGATCTTCGATCTTTAGTTGTTGGCACAGTGCCCCAATGGAATCCACAACGTCGGCACCTTTTTCACTGCCCAGCACATGATCCTGAAAGGAGCTGATTTCCTCAAGTCCACGGGCACGCCTTCGAGATAAAAACTCACCGATGAAACTCGTAATGGGTCCGATCACCCATAAGCTCGCTGCGAAAGCCAGCCAGCCAACCGTTGATCCGAGAAACAATTCGGATCCTTCAATAAAAGAAAACACCGGATCACCCACTACGTTTTCGATAAAGGGGATTGCAGCAACTGCGATGATCCAGAGCTGTCCCTCGACATGGGGAGGGTTGAGAAATGTTCCGCGTTCGAGCGCAATTACGAAAAGAATGGCTGCGATCACTGCGAGGAGAACAGCAATACTTCCTACCCAAGACCCGACTTGGCCATTGCCCTCAAGATTTGTCAGCAAGGTTACGAATAGTCGAACTGCGAAGGCCGTCGCTGCGATCTGCCCGACACGGGGCAGCTTTCGACCATCTCCCTGTCGTCGTCTCCACCAGGCACCCCCTCCGACGAGAAGAATGGGAGAGAGCACAAACCAAGTATAAAAGAGCCATTCGGCGGAGTAGAGCGAGCCCACCAGAAAAAAGAAAAATCGGGTCAAGTAGAATAGAGAAAACACGAGAAGCGTCTTTGCGAATTGCAGGCAGAGGGAGTCGGTCCAGGAACGCAGCAAAGGACTCGGTCGAGCGGTCCAGCAAAGTGCGACCCACAGGCCAGCATGGGCAAAAAGACTTGAGGTGATCCATTCGGCAAGCCGCATGAATCCCAGTAGCACGGAATGAAAAATGAAGAGGGTTCCCCCGAGTGGGACATTGGCATAGTCTTTCCAGATCACAAAACCGACCCTTGGTGAGACCAGGTCGAGAGATTCCCTGACCCATCCGAAGTGAGTCCCTGCAAGCAAAATCGACAGCCACCACGCCGCTGCACTGCCGCCGGAAGGTCCGCCCAGGAGCAACAGAATGAGAACTCCGCCCGCAAGAATCACAACGGTCGAACGCCCCACGTTTCGGGAAATCTTTTCAACCTGCGCCGGTCCCAGCATGCGCAATTCACTCCAGGAACTCCATCTTTTTTCCGGGACAACCCAGAGTCCCGCAGTGACACGATCATCTCCGCTCGCAATCGGATCGATGTAGAAAATCGGTCGCGTTCCGAAGACACTAAGCAAGTGCACAAGATCGGTGACTCGAGTTGTAGAAAGGGCCGCCAGTTCAGATCTTCGACCGGAACTGGTAGGGTCCCTGCGGAGCTCCCGAATCGCAGCGATGATTTTATTTGTTGTATTTGGTTCCGCTTCATAGACCTCAATCTGCTGGAAATCTTCGTCTCGAAGTGCCCTCGCCTCTCGAGTCCAGAAAAAGATCGCACTTCCCCCGAGCGTGGATGATTCGCTCTTGACCATCGATTCTTGCAACAGGGGTGGCAGATCAAGCAGGTCGAGATACACGAGAGATGGAAACAGAATCAGTATTCCAATCCCAACCCGAGTGGCGAGCCATCCTCCTGCGAACTTCAGTCCATGGCGCACTGCCTCCTCGGATCCAGGATCGCTTCTCAAGCGGGACGGGAGCAGTTTTCCGCGAGGAAGCCACACAGAGACGATCCCGAGGATCATCCCAGTAATCCCGAACCACATGGCTGGTTGATTTGATTCATTGACTAGAGCGCGACGGATCAGAAAGATCCAAAGTATAGAAAACAAGAGGCGTCCGATTGCGATCCGATTTGGTCGCTTCTGACGGAGACAGATATCCACCGACCAACCGGCCAAAAAGAAAATCATGGGAAGGTCCCCCAGTGTCCAAATCTCTCCTCGAGGATCGATTCCGTGGAGATTGTGTCCTGCCAACAAGAGGGTCAGAGCGAAGACTCTCCCGGAAAAAGGGACTCGCAGATGCCAAGTGAGCCACGGAAGTCCGATTCCCATGATCCAACCGGACGCGGCAACTGCCCAAGAAGCCCAAGCACTTTCGGCGGCGAATAATGCGATTCCTACGCAGGCGACGAGTAGGGACCAGGTGACCAGAAAGGCCCGATAGCGAAAACGGAGGGACGATTCCACCCATTTGGCTTGATGATTACTCGGGGCCGTCCATGCCGGGGAAATCTCGCTCATTTGGGGAAGATATTACCTGTCTACGAGGAGCGGAACGCGAACCCATGTGCAAGCGGAATCTTAGCGATTGACATCCTTCCAGTTTCTTCAAATATGCGTATCGTCCGATCTCCTTGAGCCATTATGAAAGAATCTCCGGTCTTCTTTGCGCTAGTTACTCTTTTCCTTGGATTTGTCATTGCTGCTGCGGATGAGGGGCTTCCTCAAAAGCGATCAGTTCTCACCTTGCTACAGATCAATGATGTCTATACGACGCTCCCGCTGGACGGGGGAAAAGCAGGGGGACTTGCCCGAGTGGCCACACTGAAACGGCAAATTGCCGCCGAAGCCAGAAACGTCGAGTTGATTCTCTGTGGCGACTTCCTCTCCCCCTCCATCGCCTCGAGCGTCTTCAAGGGACGTCAGATGATCGATGCCTTTTCTGCCGTAGGCGTCGATTTGGCGATTCTCGGAAATCATGAATTCGACTTTGGACCCGATGTGATGCGGCAGCGGCTCTCAGAGGCAAAGTGGACTTGGCTCGTATCGAACGTTTTTGATGAAGCGACCGGCGCTCCCCTTGACGGTTATCCAACCCAGATCGTCCGAAAATATGGCGATACAAAAGTCGGGTATCTAGGACTGTGCCTTAACGGAGACGAAATCAGTCCTGATCGTCGCGTGGGTATCCGAATCGACGATCCCATTTCCACGGGAGAAAAACTCGTCGCAACGCTGAAACAACAAGGCGCTGAAATCATCGTGGCGATCACTCATCTCGACTATGCAGACGACCGTCGTCTCGCTCAGCGTTGCCCCGATATCGACATCATTCTTGGAGGGCACGAGCACGCGGCAAGCACCACTTGGGTCGGGCATACTCTCATCAGCAAAGCCGACTCGGACGCCCGGACTGCGGCCCGCATCGATCTGATGCCAGGTGCGCGCGGTGAACGTCCCGAAATTCAATATGAACTGATTTCCATTGATGACACTTTGGCAGATGATCCGGCCACAGCACTGGTTGCGAGAGACTATGAAGATCGGCTTGGATTAGCACTCGAGGTCGAGGTTGGCTTCACCCGAGCTCCGCTCGACGCTGTTGCCGATTCCGTGAGAGCGGGAGAAAGCAATCTTGGCAATTTTTTGGCAGACGCGATGCGCCGGGATACCGAAGCACCCATCGCGATCATTAATGCCGGTAGTATCCGCAGTAATCAGATCTTCCGGAGCGGACCGCTCAGAATGAAGGATCTCGTCGCGATTCACCCCTTCGGTGGAACCGTTTGTTTGGTGGAAGCGCCCGGAACGATGATTCTTGAAATGCTGAACCACGGAGTCGGTCGTCTCGGAGAGAGTGTCGGGAGATTTCCCCAAGTCTCTGGAATTTCCTTTCGAGTCGATCCCGCTGCCCCAGCGGGGAATCGGGTCCGAGATGTGCTGATCGGAGAGGCGCCACTCGACCTGAAGCACTCGTATGCAGTGGCGGTCGGCGACTATATGCTTCGCGGCGGGGATGGATATGCCATGCTCAGTCAGGCAAAAGTGCTTCGAACCCCGGAGGCAGGAACGACCTTTCCGAATGTCCTCGAAGCGCAGATCCGATTCCTTGGAGGAGAAATCAATCCGCGGATCGAAGGCCGCATTCGTTTTGCGGGAGACGAGGCACCCACCATTACCAAGCGTCCCTTTCTTCTCGACAGTGACATGGGGATCGACAGCGTCATGGGCTTGCTCTACCTACTCCGTCAGACCACGGTGGATCTCCGAGCTGTCACGGTCTGCCACGGAACCGCCGATGTCGAAAAGGGAACGATGAATGCTCTCCAGATTCTTGAACTGACCGGTCATCGTGAGGTGCCGGTTTCCGCCGGCGAAAATGGCCCCCTCTTCGGACAGCGCAATTTCCCGGAGTTCTGGAACGAATTGGCCAATACTCTGGGATCGACCCGGCTTCCCCAAGCGACCCGTCAACTCGATACGCTGGCCGCTCCAGACCGTATTCTCGCGGAACTCGCGTGCAGTCCAGTTCCAGTGACAATTGTTACGATGGGCCCGCTCACGAATATCGCCCGAGCGCTCCAAAAGAAACCGGAAGCGGTCCACCAGATCGCTGAGATCGTGGCTATGGGAGGAGCCCTTCGTGGGCCTGGGAATGTAGATAAACCGTTTGTCGGAATCCGTAATTCCGTCGCAGAATGGAATTTCTACCTTGATCCTCAGGCTGCCGACATTGTTTTGCGAAGTGGGGTGAAAATTCGACTCATTCCCGTCGAGGCAACCAAAACGCTGCCGGTGACTGCAGAGTTTCGTGATAAACTCGCCGCTTCGAGACGAGATGCTACTTCCGAACTATTGCTCAGCCTGCTCGATGCCGTTTCCGAAGGCATCGACGGAGGCTGGTTCTACTTTTGGGACACGATGGCAGCCGTAGCTGCGGCCCATCCTGAAGTCATGGGAAACCGTGATCTCTCTATTCGTGTCGTTCTCGACGAAGGAAACACTCTCGGACAGACTGTCGAGAGTAGCGATGGGGTGAATGTTCGGATCGCCGAAGAGTTTAATCGGGACGTATTTGAAAATGAATTTCTCAAAACCGTTCTCGATTAAGCTGTCAGTCCGCCAGTGAAAGGGGGACTCCGATCTCCCCGAGATCCTCCCGGGAAAAAAAGGTTCCAAGAGACAGCACTTTCCATTTGCCGTTCGCTCCCTTGAGAAAAGCGATCGCAGGGTCAGTTTTTCCCGAGATCGATTTGATGGCGACACGAGCGAAACCGGGCACCTTCTTCTCAATCGTTACAGCAGGATCGTCGACTCCTGCATTTTGAAAAACGTAACGCATCGTCGCCTGAGTGATTGCGTCAGAGTCCTCATCAGCGAGAACTGAAGAAGTAACCACCGACATCAGAGCAAGGAAGGCAAACATTCGAGCGATGGCAATGATCATGAGAAGTAGTGGTATTTGTGTAAGCGACGTAAAATTGACCTCATGGTCACGATCGCTGACGGGCGGTAGGTTCGCCGGATGCCCAGGAAATCATTCCGACAACAGAAGGCGAGCCGCGTGAAGCGTGCCGAGTGTCAAAGCGTCT
>JAGPCC010000201.1 GCA_018058245.1 Verrucomicrobiales bacterium | reverse complement strand
CGTCTGATGAGATACAATTGGTCTGGTTTCATGCGATTTTGTCTAATGTTGCTTCGTTTTTGAAAAATGATTGTCCAACCGATCTGGCCCACTGGCGTCGTGCTTTCTCCACTCAGACAATCCTTCGTTCCGACCAGTCAGCAGAACATTTGCACAAAGACGTTTTCACCTCCCTATTCGGCAGGGTCAATCAAAATGTCTGAGCTATTTGCGTGTAGAACACCGGCAAAAGACGAGCTCGGAATGGAAATGGAGGCCCCCAACCTGACCCTGTTCACTCTGCTACCTGACCCTCTTCACCCGAGGATTTCCCGGATAACCTTGCCGGAAACGTCGGTAAGGCGGAAGTCCCGCCCTGCGTAGCGATAGGTGAGTCGTTTGTGATCCAGCCCGAGGAGATGCAACATCGTGGCATGGAGATCGTGGACGCTCACAGGATTTTCCTCGGCTTTGAAACCGAACTCATCCGTCGCACCGTGGACTGTCCCACCTTTGATGCCGCCGCCGGCCATCCAGACACTGAAACCATAGTGATTGTGATCCCGGCCCATCTCGGGTTTCCCGGCCCCGCTCAATTCCACTGTCGGAGTACGACCGAACTCTCCGCCCCAAAGAACGAGAGTGTCCTCAAACAGCCCGCGTTGTTTCAGGTCCGTTAGCAGTGCGGCAATCGGGCCGTCAATCTCTCCGGCGAGAGTACGGTGATTTTTTTCGATCTCTGTGTGGTTGTCCCAAGGTTGGCCGGCCCCGTGCCAGAGTTGCACATACCGAACTCCCCGCTCGAGCAAGCGACGTGCGATGAGGGTCTGTCGCCCATGAACGGTTTCCCCGTACATCTCACGAATGGAAGCAGGTTCCCGGGAAAGGTCAAAGGCATCACTCGCCTCGTGCTGCATCCGAAAAGCAAGTTCGTAGGAGTGAATACGGGCATCGAGGCGGTCGTCGAGGCGGGTCGCACGGTGACGGGCATTCCAGCGCGAGAGGAGGTCGAGCTGGCGGCGCTGATCGCCCGACGTGATCTGGGGATGATCGATATTCTCGATGAGGCGGCTCAGTTCCTCGTGTTTCGAATCGACATAAGTCCCCTGATAAGCGCCCGGCAGAAAGGCGGATTGCCAGTTCTCATTGTCCTTGACCGGCATGCCGCCGGGGCACATCGCAATGAAACCGGGGAGGTTCTGGTTCTCCGAGCCAAGTCCATAGAGCGTCCACGCGCCGAAGCTCGGACGGGCCTGCACGGAATCACCGCAGTTCATGAGCATCAGAGACGGTTCGTGATTCGGCACCTGGGCCTGCATCGAGCGGATTACGGCGATATCGTCGATATGTTGCGCGGTTTTGGCAAAGAGATCGCTCACTTCGATGCCGGACTGGCCGTAGCGATGAAACGGGAAAGGCGACGGAAATGCTGCGCCCGTCTTGCGCTCGGTGGTGAGCGTGGTCTCGAGCGGTTTGCCCGCATACCTCGCCAGAGCAGGTTTCGGATCGAAGGTATCGACGTGCGACGGTCCACCGTTGAGAAAAAAATGAATGACTCGTTTCGCCTTTCCCGGAAAATGGCCTCCGCGTGAGAGGAGTGGATTTTCGGCGGCGCTCAAACCGTCATCACCGAAGACACCGCTCAGCGCGAGCGAACCGAGACCGAGGGCGGAACGGTGAAGGAGATCACGACGGGTAGGATTCATTGGGGCAACGGATTCGGAAGGAGATGTTTGATTTCAGTCCACAAACAGAAATTCATTCGAGCAGAGCAGCGCCTGCGCTAGTTGTTCCCATGCCGTGAGTGGCGTGGTTTGATCCACGGGAAAATCAGAGTCCGCATTCCAGGCCTTGCCTGGTCGTTCCGGGTCTTCGGGAGCGACCTTCAGGTCGATCTTCCAAAGAAATTGATCGCTATTGAGACCGTCGCCAATATCGACTACAAAATCGATCGTCTCTCCCGCTTCGACGGCAAGGGTCGCGACATTCAGATCCATTGATTTCCCTCGAATCACTGCTGAACCGAGGAAGCCGACACGAGAACTGACGATAAACCCACGAATACCATCCCCGCCGGCGGGTTCGTGAGTGAACCGCGATTGAATCGACAAAGTCATCCTCTGCGGCGAGGTCCAACGCCGAATCGCGGCGTGATCTTTGTCATTGCCGGGATGGCCGCCGCTCGCGTTGAGGTAGACCCAGCCCAGCCTCGGATCGGGAACCGCCGGGCCACCCTGCCAGGCTCCATTCGTAAAGTAGGGAAGTTTCGTAAAGGCGGAAATACGCTGCGTTTTCTCGTCCATCGCTCCATATCCGTAGCTCCAATCTGCAGCAGTGGCAGGGGCGAATGGCAAGCTCAGATCTACCGCTGCCTCTGCGAGAGCGAGCGATTCCGCAATCTCCGTATCGGAGGGATCTCGCTGCACGGTCATCCGAAAAAGGGCACGAACTCGTTCCGAGAGTGAGTTCGAGTCCCCGGCGACCTTCGCGACGGCGCGCGCACGAGCGAGGACGAGCGGATGATTTAGGAAAAAGAGCGCCTGCTGCGGCACTGTCGTCTCGTTGCGCTGGGGAATATGGAGATCGGGATTGGCAAAGTCGAACATGCGCAGGACGCCGGGCACGAACTGACGATCCACTTTTCCATAGAGAGCACGTCGCCGGGAGTAGGGAGCCTTGAGCGCGTCCACCGGTTTTCCGCCAACACGACGGTCGAGATCGCCCGAAACAGCCATCATCGAATCGCGGAATTCTTCATATCCGAGCCGGTGCGGGTTCATGCGCCAGAGAAGACGATTCGCGGGGTCGGCGGTTCGATCGCGCTGCCTTGCTTCCCCATCGCCGGGACCGAGGGAGGATTGCCGATAGGTCGCCGAAGTGAGGATACGACGATGTAGCGCTTTCAGGCTCCACCCGTCTTGGACCAACTTCGTCGCGAGCCAGTCGAGTAATTCCGGATGAGAGGGCGGCTCGGCGCGGGTTCCAAAATCGCTCGGGGTATTGACGAGGCCGGCCCCGAAATGATGGGCCCAGACTCGGTTCACGAGGACGCGGGCCGTGAGGGGGTTTTCTGGTGCGATGATGGCCTGCGCTAATTCGAGGCGACCACTCCCGATCTGGAAAGGATGTCGATCTTTTCCCGAGAGGATTTCGAGGAACTGTCTCGGGACCGTTGCCCCCAGAGTGAGCGGATTCCCCCGCAAGAGAATGCGCGGTTCGGTCGGTAGGGCGCGGTCTACGAGGGTGAGCGCAGCGGGAATGGCCACAGGGTGATTGAGCATGGACCGTGCGATTTCGTTCTCGAGTTTCCAGAGTTCGTTGATCGTGGCCGTGTCAAAAAATGTCTCCACATTGACCACCGGTCCCTCCGGCACTTCGCAGGGTGACTCGTAGCCGTAGAGCACTTTGCGCAGTGACTCCGCTTCGGGATCTTCGAGGGTCGTCGGTGGCGGGACTTTCGCTTTCTTTGCCTCGGCCAGTGCGGCTTTCCACTTCCCGTCGATATCGTGAAAAACACTCCCGTATCGAGTGATCACCTCATCAAAGGATGCCGGAGGAGTCGAAAAGACCCGAGCTATCGTCGGATGTGTCTTCGCGGTCACGGTATCACCGATGCGGACGGCGGCAGCAGCGAACCCGTCCTCCGGCAGAGCAGCATAGGCGTGCCAGAAGGCAAAAATCGGGTCGTGCCGCTCGGCGGCATTGCGCAGGAAATCCCGCCAGGCATGAACAAAGGCGGGCAAAAGATCGCTTTTTTGAAAAACTTGGTCAAAGCCGTCGGCGGGATATTTGTCGAGTTCCGTCTGGGCCTTCAGATAGTCCACGAGACGCTCGCGGACCCTGTCGGTGGCCTCGTTCCGGAATCTACCCATCGTTTCATCGAGCTGTTTGACCCGATCCCGGTAGGCTTTCTGGAAGGATTCGTCTCCACCGGAAAGAGGCACCAACTTTTCCATACTGCTGTCGAAGACTCCGTGGAGGGCATAATAATCGGCGGCGGGGATGGGGTCGTATTTGTGGTCGTGGCATCGGGCGCAGCCGACCGTGAGCCCGAGCATCCCTCGAGTCACTACATCGATACGGTCGTCGATGATCTCGTGCTTCACCCCGAGGAATCGACGACCCATCGTGAGGAATCCCATCGCCGCCTCGTCGCCGGGACGACGGTCCGGGACCTGATCGGCCGCGAGTTGCAGGAGGAGGAAACGATCGTAAGGCATATCCTCATTCAGCGCGGAAACGACCCAATCCCGATAAGTCCAAGCGTGCGGCCAATTTTTTTCCTCCCGAGCATAGACGTAACCCTTCGTGTCCGAGTAGCGGGCAACGTCGAGCCAATGCCGCGCCCAGTGCTCCCCGTAGTGGGGTGAGGCAAGGAGACGATCGACGAGGTGCTCATAGGCCTCGGGATCGGGATCGTTCACAAATTGCGAAATCTCCGCGTGCGAAGGCGGGAGGCCGGTGAGGGTGTAGGAAAGGCGGCGCAGGAGAGTGCGCCGATCGGCCTCGGGGGACCGTACAAGACCGGCTGGAACACGGCCTGCCGCGACAAAGGCATCGAGAGGATTCATGGTTTCGTCCGGAACGGCAGGTTCCCGAACCGGCTGGAAAGCCCAGTGGCGGCGTGCGAGGTCGGCCCGGTCCTCCGGTGACGCCACCGTGGCTTTTTCCGGCCAAGGCAACCCGAGGGAGATCCAGCGGAAAAAGGCTTCTGAAAGCCGCTGCTCGAGCACGCAGGAGACCGGAGCAACTGACTCGCCTCGGATCACTTTCATCAACAGGCCGGTCTCTGCCAATTCCCCGATCGCCTCTCGGGAATCAAGTCGTCGCCCGCCTTCCTTCCGGTCTGGACCGTGGCAAGCGACACAGCGGTTTGCCAGAACCGGGCGGATTTCCGACTCAAAGAAGGTCTCCCCGTCCTCGGCAATCGCAGGGGAAACGAACCAGATCACCGCAAACATCCGAGGAAATACCCACAGAGACCGACGCCAAAGAAGACCGAGTCGGGGAGGAAATAAGTTGGAAAGATCCGCAATCATAGCGTTGCTCGGGAGCATGAACCCCAAAGCCAATCACATTTTTATAGGGAAATCGCCTTTCCAACCAGCACGCCGATCACCGCAAACGAGCCAGGAGTTTATCGAGCGGGAGTTCTCGAACTCTTACTCATTTCCATTGCAGCCACCCATGAGAAAATCGGACTGGCACGAAGCCCCATTGTCGCGAAACTGCAGTTCCTTTTACAACTCACCCGATCCCTTCCCCTCTGGATTATGAAATTACTTTCCCTTCGGGTTCGAAGTGGCCTTGGCACCACCCTCATTTTTCTTGCGGTGTTCTGTGCTCCTGCGATGGCAGATGACAAAACCGAAACACACCCGGTATTCCGGGCAGGGGCGGCGGTGAGCAATATCACCCCATTCCTCGGTACTCCGGTGGCGGGTGCAGGCAGCGTCATCCCCACCAGCAATGTCCACGACGAGTTGCACGCGCGCACCCTCGTCCTCGATGACGGAGTGACCCGGTTCGCCCTCGTGGTTTGTGACAGCAGCGGCATTTCCCACTCCATCTGTGCGCAGGCACGGGAATACATCGCGGCCAATGAGGCGATTCAGATTCTGCCGGAAAATGTCATGATCAGTGCGACCCATACGCACTCGGGGCCGGCCGCCAGCCTTCCGAATTATCACGATTTTCTGGCCCAGCGAATCGCTGACAGCGTGCAGTGTGCGATCTCGAATCTGGGACCGGCCAGGATCGCCTGGGGAGGAGTGGAGGAGCCGTCGGAGTTGTTCAATCGACGTTGGTTTGTAAGTGACAAAAAGCTCCTCGCGAATCCGTTTGGAGGGATCGATCAAGTGATGATGAATCCTCCCGTGGGGCACAAGTCCCTTCTTAAACCGGCGGGAGGAACCGACCCCGAAGTGTCCTTTGTCAGCGTGCAATCACCCGAGGGTCGACCGATCGCTTTGCTGGCAAACTATTCGCTGCACTACGTCGGTGGCGTCGCGAGCGGTCACATTTCCGCCGACTACTTTGGTGTTTTTGCGAATCGGATGAGTGAACTGCTCGGTGCGGATCGGGAATTCCCACAATTTGTCGGCATCATGTCGAACGGAACCAGCGGCGATGTCATCAACATTGATCGAAGTGTGGTCGTGGAGAAACGCCCTGCATATGAAAAAATCCATGAGGTGGCAGAGAAGATCGCCCAGCGAGTCGCGGAGGCACATCGGAATCTCACCTTTCACGATTGGGTGCCGCTGGGGGTAGCACAACGCGAACTCCCCCTCAAAGCACGCACCGCCGATCCAGAACAAATCAAGTACGCCAAAGAGGTTTTGAACCATCCCGAAGATCTATCGGCGTATCCCCGTGATGCCTTAAAATATGCCGCCTACGTCGAGCGATTGGGAAAAGGAGATTACGAAGTGCCCCAGCTCGTGCAGGTCTTTCGGATTGGCGATCTCGCGATCGCAACGATCCCATATGAGACGTTCACCGAAACCGGCCTGGATCTGAAAAAAAAGAGTCCGTTTGCGGACAGTTTTACGATCGAACTCGCAAACGGTGCCGGTGGCTACATGCCGCCGCCCGCTCAGCTAAAGTTGGGAGGCTACGAAACGTGGTTTGGCACCAATCGGGTGCAGGCGGATGCATCGGAGGTGATCACGAAGGCGATTCTCGAAATGATGCACGAATTGAAAGGGCAGAAGTAACGAAATCCGCGCGCCCTCATCCGCGCGCCCTCAGTACCACCCGAGGATTTCCTGTCGTATTACCTCATCCAAACAACAAACACGCCCAAAGTGCCTTTTTGATTTCTCGCCGCCCCCCGAAACTTGACCCCAAAACCCCACCGGACAGCGTTTTCTCGCCGCTTCTCCTAGAATTTCCGTCATGCAGACACTCGCAGCGCAATTTTTTCTTCAAATGGCCGTCATCCTCCTGGCGTGTCGCGTCGTCGGCTGGCTCGGGCGGAAAGTGGGTCAACCCCAAGTTGTCGGCGAGATGATCGCGGGAGTGCTTCTCGGGCCTTCCCTACTTGGATACTTCTGGCCGGACTTCAGCACTCGATTGTTTACACAAGAAACTCGCGGCATCCTCTACGTCGGTGCCCAACTCGGAGTGGGCCTCTACATGTTTCTCGTCGGGATGGAATTCCGGGGCGACCTCTTCCGCAGCCGCGCCCGCAGCGCCATCAGCGTTTCGTTGGCAGGCATGGTGGTGCCCTTCCTCCTCGGGGGACTGCTGGCGCCGTGGCTGCTGACTGTGCCCGACATTTTTTCGCCTGCGACCAAACTCTACCAGGCCGGGTTATTTCTCGGCGCGGCCATGGCCATCACCGCGTTCCCGATGCTCGCCCGCATCATTTTCGAAAGGGGATTGTCCGGTACCTCGCTGGGCACCCTCGCACTAGCGGCTGGGGCCATCGACGACGCCGTAGCGTGGTGTGTCCTCGCCGTCGTTCTCGCCAGTTTCGGCGGCTCCGCGAGCCTCGCGCTGGTAGCCATCGTAGGTGGTCTACTCTACGCACTGCTCATGCTCACTGCGGGCAAGGCCTGGCTAAGAAAGCTGGGAGAGATCGCCACGCGCGAGGGCGGTGTCAGTTCCAATCTGCTGGCAATCGTCCTGATGTTGTTCTGTCTGGGCGCATGGTTCACCGATGCCATCGGGATTCACGCGGTCTTTGGCGGATTCATTCTCGGGATCGCAATGCCCCGCGGGATCCTCACGACTGCGGTGACGAAAAAGCTGGAGTCCTTCACTGTGATCTTTCTACTACCGATGTTCTTCACATTTTCCGGTCTCAACACCTCACTGGAGGTGATGTTGGAACCCGCGACACTCTGGGTCGCTCTGGTCATCTTGCTCGCATCCACTCTCGGCAAAGGCGTTGCCTGCTGGGGCGCGGCGCGCTTGAATGGAGAGGACAACCGCACCTCGCTCGCCATTGGTGCCTTGATGAATTCCCGGGGACTCATGGAGCTGATCATCATCAACATTGGTCTGCAAGAAGGAGTCATCGGACCGAAGTTGTTTGCGATCCTCGTCATCATGGCCATCGTCACGACCTTACTCGCCAGTCCATTCTTTGAATGGGTCTATGGCCGCCACGCACGCGCCGGAGAACTGACTTTCCCGAACCAAACCGGAGAGTAATAGTCTCAGACGTTATTGCCATGAATTTACTTGTGCCATCCTCGGACTTCGCTGACCTGCTTGCGCACAGTGACGACACACAGATTACGAACATCTTGTGCAAATCTGCGCCGGCGGATGCTGCGGAGGCACTTCTCGCGCTCCCCACCGCTGAGCAGGTCCGAGTCCTCCGTATCCTACCAACTTCGGACGCGGCACGACTTTTTGAATACTGGCCGACAGAGGCGCAAGCGCGAGTGCTCCATGCACTGGAAAAACTCGATCACCGCACCACGGGCATCCTGCTGGACGCGATGGCGCAAGACGCGCGAACCGCCTTACTGGAAAAACTGCCGCCACAGGTCTGCGCTCGACTCGTGGACTTCCTCTCCCCCGCCGAACGAAATGCGGCCCTGAAACTTCTTGCCTATCCGGTCGATAGCGTCGGTCGCTTGATGACCGGAGACTTCCTCACTGTCCTCGATCACTGGAACGCAGCGGATGTTCTCCGCCACATTCGGAACCACGGCCACGGCATCGAGACCGTCCATGTGATGTTTGTGATCGATGAAGAAGGACGACTGCTGGACGATTTACGCATCCACGATGTTCTTCTCAGCCCACTGGATCGGGCCGTGCATGAGATCCGCAATGGTAGTCTCACTTTCTTACAAGCGACCGACGATCAGGAAGCGGCCGTGCTCACCTTCCAAAAATATGACCGCACCGTTCTACCGGTCGTGGATGGAGAAGGAATGCTGGCCGGCATTGTCACGGTCGACGACATCATGGACGTCGCAG
>JAGPCC010000200.1 GCA_018058245.1 Verrucomicrobiales bacterium | reverse complement strand
ATCCAGCTCTGCACATTGCTGTTCGACCAGTCGGCTGTCTCCGATATGGTCAAATTTCACACTACCGGTTACGACGATGTTTTCCCGCCGGATACCGAGGCGACTCCAGCGGTCCCGGTCGACCTCAAAGGGTACGGTCGCACCGTCGAGAAGAGAAAAGATCGGTTCGATGAGAGGCCGGAACTGGAGATATCGTTTCTCCGATCGGGGCGAGAGGCGGGCATTGATGAGCAGGACTGGTGTTCCGCGATTTTTCAGCTGAGCGACCAAGTTCGGCCAGATCTCGGCTTCGACGAGGACCATGCACGAGGGGCGGATGAGCCGGATGACTCGCGAGGTAATCCAAGGCAGATCAACGGGATTGTGAATCACCGTGAGAAAGTCAGACTCCTTTTCTACAGCGACTCGGTAACCGGTCGTGGTCGTGGTGCTGAGGACGATGTGTTGCCCGGATGCGGCGGCCCGGATGGCTTCGATCAGCTTGAGGGCGATGAAGATTTCGCCGACGCTGACGGCGTGGATCCAGATAGGCTCCCGATCCCGAAAGCGGGCGAGCGTCTCGGCCGAGAAATACCCCAGTCTTTGCCGGAAATTACGAGCCAAGCCTCCCCTTCGGATCCCTTTGATCAAAAAAGCGGGCAGCCCGAGAAAGAGGACGACGGGGAGGAGCAGATTGTATATCAGAGAAATGAGTAGGCGCGGCATGAACGAGACAAAATTAGAGTTCCCGGGGCGTCAAGTAGCTCACCCGAGTGCTGCCGTAGCTCTTTTCCCGTGCGAGGTCCCAGAGTTCAGTGGAAGGGAGCGGGCCTCGGTCGAGAGTCTCCAGGACGAGAATCCCATTTGTGGAGAGGGCGCGGGGCAGTGCGGGATGGTTGATCACGGTGGTCAGCAGATTCAGCATTTCCTCATCACGGGCATAGGGCGGGTCGGCAAAGAGGATGTCGTAGCCGGATGGAGCGAGTGTGGAAAGGAAGGCGGGGACATCCCTCCGATGAACGTGACCGCCCGAGAGTCGCGATTTTTCCAAGTTTTCGGAGAGAACGGTGCAGGCCGCTCCGTGAGACTCAACAAAATCGGCTCTCGTTGCACCCCGGCTCAAGGCCTCGATTCCTAGGGAACCTGATCCCGCGAAGAGATCGAGCACTCGAGCCCCGATCACGAGATCTCCGAGCGCAGAGAAGATTGCCTCGCGCACCCGGTCCGTCGTGGGGCGGGTGAGAGAACGGGGGACTTTGAGCGGAATACTACCCGCGATGCCGGCGATGATACGCATAGGTTGAGGAAGGCGGAAGATTAGGCCAAGGTACGAGACTCTCCAATCGTTTCTACAGGGGGAGGAGAGACAGACCCTGATTTCGCTGGTAAAAAAATCAATTTTCAAGAAAACTCCACAAATACTGACTCCCGACTCCAGATCGGCGTTTCCTCTTCCTGCTTGATGCGACTAATTCGATACCTTTTTCTTTTGATCTGCATCCTCATCACCACGGGGATCGTGTGGGGTGCGATCTATGCTCGGAAGGAAGGATTTACGAGGAGTTGGCGCGAGGCGATCCAGCAGGAGTTCGCGAATCGCGGATACTACGTCGAAATCGGGAAGCTGACTCTCGGCGCGTTTCGTGGTCTTGTGGCTGAGGATGTGCGGTTCTTTCAGGACAAATCGAGATCTCAGGAGATTGCTTTCATCGATGATGTCTATCTCAACGTCGACCTCAGTCACATTTTTAACGAAAAGCAGATCTCGATCAACACACTCGATGTGCAGGAGGCGAGTCTCTCGTTGCCGCTCGATCTCACCAAGCCTGATGGACGCCGCATCAAAGTGAGTGGACTCTCCGGTCGAGTCGTGATCACGGAAAGTGTCATTGAGATTGTCAAAGCGGAGGCTTCTATGATCGGAGTCGATCTTTCGATCAAAGGATCTCTTGTGCGGGATCCAGCCAATGAGATCGCAGTGCCTGAGTCGAAAGTGGGTTCCGCTGCCGCCGAGTCTCTCGCACAACGTCATCGGCAGTTTGTACAGTTTTTACACCAGTTCGAAAATTATGAGTTCCTCGACGGGCGTCCCAAACTGGCCATCGAATTCCGGGCGGATCTGGCCGATCTCTCCACAATGACCGCCCGGGCGGAGATGAAATCTGGTGCCCTCAGCAAGAAAGGGCAAACCTACCGGGTCGAGTCGGTCGCGGCGGTGGTCAGTTATGACGGACGGGAACATCGAGCCCGGATCGAATCGTTGCGAATCGCCGACGCAAAAGGTGTCGTCGATCTCACCGGAGACTGGTCGGAAGCGGACGGCCATCTGAACTTTTCACTGGAGTCAAAGGCCGATATGGCCAGCCTCATCGGACTGTTTCGGTCTGACAAGCGACTCGGCGAAGTGGTGTTTTTTAATCCCCCTGAGATCAAGGCCTCGGGATACCTCCTCCCGGCTTCTTTCAAAGATGCCTCGGTCGGTTTTCCGGGAGAGGTTATCGGCAAGCTCCGCGCGGAAAAATTCGTCACTCGGGGTACGGTGTTTTCCGGCCTAGATTTTGGTTTCAGTGCGGCGGGGAATCGTTTTTATGTGCGGAATCTGCGGCTGGATCATCAGACAGGGGTTGCCTTTTTGAATCTCAAGTACGAGCCAGGATTGGGGCCGGAGACGATCCAGTATCAAACCGAGATCAAGCTCGACCCGCTCGTTTTCCGCCCGTTCTTTGATGAACCGGGGCGCAAATTCATCGATGCTTGGAATTTCGGAGAAGCCGCCACGATCTACATCGCCGCGATCGGACAGGGAGGGGATTGGCATCCCTTGACTTGGGAGAATCGAGGAACGATCGACCTTCGTCACTTTCGTTTGCAAGGTGTTCCGTTTCTCGAAATGGAAACGGAATTTGAAACCACTGGAGATACCCAATGGTTCCGGAATGTCTCTCTTGTGCGGGAGGAGGGAAAAATCTATGCAGAACTCGCCCAAAACAATGTGAAAGCGAAGCAGTGGGAGGTGAAAGGAGTCGTCTCTACGGTGGATCCCGTCGAAGGTGCCCGCGCCTTTAGCCCCCTACTAGCAACGGCCTTGGGGAAATATCGGCACTCGAGTCCGCCGACAATCCGAATGGCTGGCTTGCTCGACGGTCGTCGCGACGAAGAGGTGGGTGAAGATGCTCGGCGAAATGAACTGGCGATTTCCTTTATCGGGAGTGGAACTTCCCAGTATGATTTCCTAGGGAAGACCCTCACTCTGAGTGACCCGATTGGCGAGGTGGTGGTCTCGGGTAGTCGTGTGCATCTGACAAAGCTGACAGCCGGTGTTTTTGGAGGAAAGATCGACTTTGAATACGACGCGAAGAATGTCCGTTCCAAGGAATTGCCGTTCGAAGTGAACATGCAAGTCACGGATGTCCCGCTCGAGGCGGTAACAAAACACTATGGGGATCGGGATGCGATCAAAGGTCTCGTCACGAGCCGTTTTCAGCTTCGTGGGAATGCGGGGCAGATTGGATCCATCTATGGCAGTGGTAGCGCGAAGATCGCGAACGGATATCTTTTTTCTCTTCCTGTCCTCGGCCCCCTTTCGAAAATCATCTCTGATGGAAAGGGGGAAGACGACGATGCCGGACATAGTGTCTCTAAGGAAGCCTCAGCCACTTTTCGCATCGAGAAAGGAATCATCCTCTCGGATGACATTGAGGCACTTACTCACGCCTTCCGTGTGCGCGCCGCGGGCACCGTTTCTCTGATTGACTCGTCCGTCGACTTAGAGGCCGTGGTCAATACACGGGGAGGTCTTTCCAGTGCGATCCTGACTCCGGTGAGTGAACTGCTCACCTACTCCTGTACTGGAACCATCACCGATCCGGTCTGGAAACCGAAGCATATCTCCAATCTCGTCAAAATCCCTACTCACCTGATTTCCGATATCACCAACATCCCGATCGAGGGCTTGAAGATGATCGGGAAAGGAATCTTCGGGAGTCAGGAGAAACGTGACTCTGACGAAGCATCGCAGCGCCCCAATCCGGAGGCAAATCCGAAAGGGGGGAAACCCTTCCCTCGCCTCTTCCCGCGGAGGCAGGAGTGAAGGAGAGGGGAGGTCGCGAGAATCGGTTCGTTGGCGTCCGCCGAAGTTAGCGGACGACTCGAGCACCGCCACCACTGACGATTTTTTCTACCTCAGCCAGAGACGCCATCGTCGTATCGCCGGGAGTCGTCATTGCGAGAGCTCCGTGAGCGGCGCCGTATTGGATCGCTTTTGCTGGATCGTTGTCGTTCAGGAACCCATAGACAAGGCCGGAGGCAAAGCTGTCTCCGCCGCCGACGCGGTCCATGATCTCGAGATTCGGATAGGGATTTGATTCGTAGAATTCCCCGTCGTGCCAGCAGATCGCGGCCCAGTCATTGACCGTTGCGGTGTGGACTTCGCGCAGAGTCGTCGCGGTCGCTTTGAAGTTCGGGAACTCCTGGATCGCTTTCTCGATCATGCGTTTGAAATTGCTCACATCGATTCCGCGGACATTTTCGTCGACTCCCTCGACTTCAAAACCGAGCGAAGCGGTAAAGTCCTCCTCGTTCCCGATCATGACATCAACGTATCGGGCGATCTCGCGATTCACTTCCTGCGCCTTCGCGAGACCACCGATCGAACTCCAGAGAGAAGGACGGTAGTTGAGGTCGTAGCTGACGATCGTGCCGTATTTTTGAGCAGCCTTGCAGGCCTCAATCGTCAGTTCGGCGGTCGTTTCGCTGAGAGCCGCAAAAATCCCTCCAGTGTGGAACCAGCGAGCACCCTGTTTTCCGAAAATATCGTCCCAGTCGATCTCACCGGGTTTCATCTGGCTCGCGGCCGTGTTGGCACGATCGGGACAGCCGACAGCGCCCCGAATCCCGAAGCCCCGCTCGGTGAAGTTAAGACCGTTGCGGACATCCCGTCCGATCCCATCGTATTTTTTCCATTGGATGAAGCGGGTATCGACTCCGCCCTGGAGAATGAAATCTTCGATCAGTCGACCGACCGGATTATCCGCGAAGGCCGTGACGACCGCTGCACGCAGCCCGAAGCAACGACGAAGCCCACGCGTGACATTGTATTCTCCGCCGCCTTCCCAGGCAGTGAATTGGCGGGCAGTGTGGATACGACCTTCACCTGGGTCGAGGCGAAGCATGACTTCGCCCATGGAGATACAATCGTAGGCGACTTCGGAAGCGGGTTTAATCTTGAGAGACATGAGTGCAAGAGTAAAGGAGGTGATTACGGAAAGTCAAAGCAAAGGACGATGGAAAGGACGGGGTTTGGGGGCGGAATTTTCTACGGGGGAAAGAACCTTAAAGCATCATCGTTTCATCGACTCCGGAAAAGAATACGAGGCGATTTCCGGGTCTGATCAAACATGGAGAAGCTCTCGTGCTTCTTCCTGTCCAGGTGCAGGGTATCCGTATTCGCTTGCCGTGACTCGTGCGAGCCCGGTGAGATGACGCCATCGAAAGGTGGGGCGTGTCGAATGGAAATCGTCCCACGCCGTGTGGAAATACTTTTCCGCATGCAGCGCCCCGTCTTCACTGACCCCGAAACGCAGTAAACGGTCAAAGACGGGCCCTTCCGGTAGTCCAAGCTGGGAATACTGGTGAACCACCGCAGCGGCCCGGGATTGCAATTTCGCCCGTACCGCTTCGTCCAGTTGTGCCAGCAATTTGGTAGCATCTTTTTCGGTGACCTCCCCGATTTGTCGTTTCGTCGGTACGGGATCTGCCTCGAGGAGGCCACTTCGCGCCCCCCGGTCGCGAGCCGCCTGCCAGGCACCCAGAATGAGACAGGCGAAGGTATTTCTCCCCTGACTGACACGAGCCAGATTTCTCCAGGCATTTGCAGAATCGCTGGCATGAACCCCGACCGAATCACCGTGGACGCTGCCGACCACTTTTCCGGGAAATTCCCAGGCGGGAATCCGGCCCGGATCGCGAAGCACGATCTGATTGGTTGCAAGAGAGATCGCTTCCCCGATCACCGAGGGACGGAAACCCTCGGCGAGTGCCGCAGCGACAGCCGCAGCAGCGATCTCTGGAGTTCCGTTAAAAATCGTACGACTCAGCTCTTCGACGTAGGTATCCTCCGCCTCCTTTTCTCCCGGCGCCCGACCGAGGAGTTGGTGCTCATCGAGCAAGGCCGTAAGAATTTTCCCGTGTACATCCCAGTCAGGCCGGCGTCCTCCCTCTGAATCGAGGCAATACCGGAGCGACTGACGCAGCAGGGCGGAGGCATATTTTTCGCCGACGAGGTCTATCATCTGCCATGCCCGATAGGGTAACACGGTGCGGTGGACTTCAAGGTTTTCCTGCACGGCATAAAGCAGGGAATCAAAGCTGGATGCTGTCCCGCGAGACATCATTCCGGCAAATAGTTGTTCGGCTTCCTCCTCTCGTTTCCCCTTGATGGCCTCCACCAGCTGCGTCGTGGTGCCCGGTTCAGAATCGGGAGGGGAGGTGACCGGATGCAGCACCTCGGCGGAGCGACCTCCGTTTTCCCCGATGCGATTCGTATTGCGGTAGAGCACTTTGAATACCGGCAGCGCCTGCTCTTTTTCCGGAAGGAGTGATGCCATGTGGAGCGCCGGGGCCAGTGCCATGAAGGTGTGGTATCCGATGTAATCCTCCCCGCCAAAGGTGCGGGAGTTTGCAAGCGCGCCCGCCGCGATGAGTTCCTTCAAGGGAGTGCCCGCACGAAGTCGATCGGCCAGGCCTGACTGCAGTTTGGTCACCGGGGTTTCCTGCAGGTAGCGAACGAGAGGTTCGAGATCACCGAAATCGAGCGCTTTTGACTCCTCTGCTGCAAGCGTTCGTGGAGCAAGCCCCAGATCGATTGCAAGGGAGGGACCGATCGTGGCAATGAGAGTGCCCTGACCAACCCCGGCCAGAAAACGGCGACGAGAAAACGAATCCTGATTCATGGCTTTCTCCGGTGGTGGAGCAATGGAAAAGCCTATCGGGAGAGCGACGGAATGGTCAAGAGGAATCCGTCAGGGAGAGGGATTTGTTTCGTTCCGTGATTCGAACGAGAGTTGTCTTCCGGGGACGAAGCCTTTTGATGCGGCGAATTGCATCTTCCCCGAGTCGATCGACTCACACCAACTCCCGCATCGGCCGGGTCTTTGCTTCCGGAAGAGTTCGATGATCTTTCTCGAAAATCTCCTCCCATTCGTCGATGACAGACTGCAACTCCCGGGCGACCTCAATCGGGTCGTCACCATGAACGCCACCTGGGAGTCTGTCGGACATATCCCGCCCGGCTGCGGAAAACGGGGATTCGGCCCAAATTTCCCTTCCTTTTCGTCATTTGTGTTCACACAAACTCCTCAAACTCATGGAAATTTTGACTCGAACCGCGCTTCCCTCGCTCGGACGCTCTAAGTCCGACAGACTCCAAGAAATAGATCGGGGCAGTAGCCAGCATAACACTGATCAATCACAGACCAGCTTACCCATCGGTGGAATATGTCGGTCGCTTTCAGAGGCATCCCTTCAAAACTTGTTCGCCTGAATAAAATCCGGATCTCCGTTGAGGTAGTTGATCATATTGTGCGTCGCGCGCAATGCCTGCCTTTCCACGCTCTCGTAGGTGCGCGAGGCGATGTGGCTGGTGATGATGCAATTCGGCGCGGTAAAGAGAGGATGGTTTGCGACGGGAGGTTCTTCGTCGAGGACGTCGGTCCCGTACCCTCCGACCTTGCCACTCGCGAGCGCGGCGGCGATGTCGTTGGTGTCGACGAGTTCCCCGCGGGCGCAGTTGAGAACGATGACGCCGTCTTTCATTTCGGCGATTTTTTCGGCATTAATCATGCCGTGGGTATTTTTGTCGAGGAAGCAGTGGAGACTAACCACGTTGGCTCCGAGGAGAACATCGTCCATTGTCGCACATCGAGTCACTCCATGTTCGGCGGCGAAGGCTTCGTCAAAATAGGGGTCAAAGGCGATCACCGACATGCCGAAGGCTTTGGCGCGAGTCGCGACTTCCTTGCCGATCCGCCCGAGTCCGATGATGCCCATGGTCGAACCGAGGATCTCGTGACCGACGGGTTTTTTCCATCCCGCGACCCATTTGCCCTCTTTTACATCGACTGCATTTTCCTGGATTTTTTTGGTGAGACTGAGGAGCAGGCCAAAAGTGTGCTCGGCCACGGTCGTGTGATTGACGCCCGGTGTGTTGAGCACGGGGATTTTTTGAGAGGTGGCAAATTCGACGTCGATCTTGTCGAGGCCGATTCCGTATTTGCTGATGACTTTGAGACGGGGAGCCGATTTCTCAATGACAGCCCGAGTGATGGCATCGTCGCCACACAGAAATGCATCAAAATCTCCTGCGAGAGCGAGCATCGCTGACTCAGGGAGAGGGCCTCGTTCACGGGCGATTTCGAACCCCTGAGACTCGAGGAGTGCATGATGGGGACCGGGGGTGTCCTGATAACTCGTGGTGGTAAGTAAAATTCGGGTTGTCATACGATCTCACAACGGTTAGCGAGATGCAGCCCAAAAACAAGAATCAAGTTCCCCCCAGATGGAAGAATCTTTGCAACGTGATCTCGGAACGCAGCCGCTCGACACCCTTCTCGATGAGATGGGGCTCAATAATCACGAACTCGTCTCTTTCAGTACGGATCAGCTGACTCACAAGCAAGTGCAGAAAGCCCGAAAAGGCCGGAGAGTCACGGTGAATATCCAGAGGAAGATTCTGACCGCGTTGAACCTGTCTCTCAGTCGTAAGGCACCCGAAGTATCGGATGCCGAGGAAGGGGCTGACGAAGTCGTGGTGCCGAAGCGGTATGTGTTGACGGACCTGTTCAACTATCGTGGTTGAGGTCATGGTGTGACGATGCAGATTTCCAAAAAAGCCGATTATGCCCTGCGGGCGATGGCGATTCTCGCCGCACTGCCCCCGGATCGCACGATGCAGGCGCAGGAACTGGCAGATTCGG
>JAGPCC010000199.1 GCA_018058245.1 Verrucomicrobiales bacterium | reverse complement strand
ACACAGATGACACAGATGACACAGATGACACAGATGACACAGATGACACAGATTTACACAGATAAGAGATCTCCCCGACAGGTTCAGAAGCTCCGCCTCCCATTCCCCATCTGTGTCCATCTGTGAAATCTGTGGTGAAAACCTCTTCCGTCTATCAACACCCCTACCACCCGATTTTGAACCACAGATGACACAGATTTACACAGATAAGAGATCTCCCCGACAGGTTCAGAAGCTCCGCCTCCCATCCCCCATCTGTGTCCATCCGTGAAATCTGTGGTGAAAACCTCTTCCGTCTATCAACACCCCTACCACCAGATTTTGAACCACAGATGACACAGATTTACGCAGATATGAGATATCCACGACAGGTTCCGAAGCTCCTCTAATTCCTCTCCCCATCTGTGTCCATCTGTGAAATCTGTGGTTCAAAACCTCAACCACCAACTCCCATCATGACCATCCTACACCGCATCGCCTTTCTCCTTCTCCCTTCCATCTTCCTCCTTTCCTCAAACGCCGCCCCGCCGCCGGAGCTCACGATCCTGCGGCAGCAGTATGAAAAGGCCTATGCCGAGCGGGTCACGGCAGTGCATGAAGCAGCCGTTGCCGAGCTCAATGCCAAGTTTACCGCGGCCTTGGACAATGCAGCAACCGAGGCGAAACGAGGTGGCAAACTCGATGAAGTCCTCGCGCTCCAAGCCGATGAAAAGTCAATTGCGGAACAAAAAGGACTCCCGATAGAAGATGCCGAAAACGTCCCCGAGTCTTTGAAAAGTCTTCGTGCGATCTATCGCACGCAAATGGCACGGCTCAGCGAAACACAGGCGAAAAATGCCTCCGATCTAATCGAACCTTACTCGGCCAAGCTCCAGCAACTCGAAGTGACTCTAACCAAATTCGACCGCGTCGAAGAGGCGGTAGCAGTGCGGCAGTATCGGGAAGATCTCCTGGCGGCAGTTCCGGTGTTGACCATCACTCCTGACGGCGACGAAAAACCAACGACGATGGTTCCCGGTGACAGCCCGTCTCCCCCTGCCTCCGCGCCCATGACAAAAGGCGACGACCGCAAGGCAGCCGAGTGGATTTTGAGTTATGCGGTAGGAGGTGCCACGACTTCCGTGAGAGTGGTCGCAGAAGGGAAGGATCTCACCTGCTTCAAGATCGCCGACCTTCCCGCAGGAAAATTCTCCATCTTAAGGCTCGTCCTCGACGGTTTTTATGCACCGCTTCCACGCCCCATCACCAATGAAGACATGGAGAATCTGGCAGGTCTCGAATCTCTCACGACTTTCCAAGTGAATAAAATCGGCATCACGGACGACGGTCTTCGTTTTCTAGAATCATGTCCTAAAATCGATAAGATTTTGTTGCACGGACTTGATCTGACGGATGCTTGTTTCGAGCATTTCAAAGGTTTGAAGAAACTCACCCATATTGACTTTACTTCCGGTTGCCCACGAATGGTAGGGACCGGAATCGACGCTTTGAAAGAGTCCCCTATCTCGGAACTCCGTTTCGTAGGAACGGGTCTTCAAGACGAAGCAATTCCACACCTTTCGATTTTCAAGGGCCTCAAATCTCTCAGTCTGAGCGAGACCAAGGTTACTGACACGGGCATAAAATCACTCCAAGAACTCTCGAAACTTTCCGCTCTCGACCTTTCCCAAACGGCAGTAACACCAGAGGCCATTTTATCACTCAAAGGACTCAATCTAACGAACCTGAGTCTCGGGCAGCCAGACACCTGGGATGAGATCGTTTCGCAACTTCCCACCCTCGCTGCCGCTTTCCCCGGAATTGTCGAAACGACTTTGCCTCGGTTTGCTACTTACAGCCGCGCGAACCTGGAACCAGTCGCGATCGCCTACCCCAAACTAAAGAGCCTCAGTTTCACCGATCCCAAGTTCGAGCCAGGGGCAACAGGTGCCCTCGCACGCTTTGAAAAGGTCGAGCGACTCCATCTTTCCTCCCTCACCATCAAAGAAGCGGACTTGGCGGCTCTGACGGAGATGAAATCGCTCCAAGAACTCACCCTGGGAATTACTTTCGTGAGTGACGAGGGGCTAAAGTTCCTCGGCGGAATCAAAAAACTGAAGAAGCTTACTTTCAAACAGGCAAATGTTACCCCGGCCGCTCTCGCCGCGTTTAAAAAAGAGCATCCCGATGTAGTGCTGAAATAAACGTGAAGGCGACGACGATTCCTTCCATTCGAATTCCGGAACGAAATCTAGGGGAGTGACCGGCCACTCGCAGACTTCGCGGGGGGAATCTAACTCGCAGTCGTCGCGAAACCGATTCTCTGCCATGCCTTCAAGGTAGGGAGAGGCGTCCCCGCCGAGCCGCTACAATTGACTTTAGTAGGTAGGGCGAGTCCCCGCTGAACCCCTACCACTGACTGTGGTTCGTCAGTCCAAAATCGGCTCACCGGGACGGTTCGCCCTACCTCTTGGAGAGAGGTGAACGCCCGCGAAACGTCGGGAGCTCTATACCTGCGGCCCAATCGGCGAGCAGGATATCCCTTTGAATCATTCGTTATAATCCGCTTATCGATTGCGGAAGAGATTAAAAAGAACTCGGGGATCGATCCGATTATTCTGCTCGCGCTGAGGCTCTGGTTGGCGGGGAGAATTCCCGTTCCACTGATTGTTCATGTAATTGTTAATGTTGCGCGGATCGAGCCGAGGATCGGAACGAGGATCGGAACGAGGATCGGAACGAGGAGGCGAATACGATTGATTGTTGCTATGCTGATCGTTGTGCCCGCTTTCATGCGAGTATTGTCCGTGATTTGATCGCGAGCTTCGCTGGGCAAGTCGAATGTTTTCTACCTCGGCTTCCAGCGAATGAACTATCCGATCCATGTATTCAATGAGGTTGTGAACATGCCTGGGATCACCAAGAACCCGCCCATAGCGTCCGCGGTCGGTCGCGTCGACGAGTCCGCTGAGATGATGAACATACTTATCGACCTCGCGGATGTCGGTAAGGAGTTGTATCAATGAGGAGTAGGGATTGTGTGCCAATTGATCAATATGCTCCGCCTCCGCCTGGATCATGGCGGTATCCGTCAGCATAGTCCGAAAGACGCTTGTTTGTGAGTAGTGTTCTCGAAGCTCAACGTTCAGATTCGCAACTGTATCCTCAAGGGTATGCGCGTAGCTGATCAGACGTTCTCCGCCATCGGCTTCTGCTTTCGGAGCACCGAGCACAAGTAATGCGGCGGCGGCGGCGGTGATCGCCAGTTTTGAATGCGGTTTTTTCATAATGTTTTGCCTCGTGTAATTTCACTTGTATGACGATTGGATTTCAGGATCTATTCGGATTTGATTCGGAAGCATTTGAGAACTCAAGGTGGTAGTGACTCAGGGAAAAGCCTTTTCCAACTCCTCGTTGAGATTGACCCCGTCCGCCCAGATCACCGCGAGGTAGCGAGTAGGTTTTGACTGTTTGTCTTTCACTGTTTGTACGTAGATTTCGGTGGCGTCTGTCAGCCATTCCCGTAGTTTCGAGGCCCGTTCCTGACTCTTTTCACGATCCGCTTCTTTTTCGATGGAGAGGCCCTTTTCGTAAAGCGCTAAGGTCTGATTGTGCAACCACATGTCGAAGCCAAGGTCGAGATTCATTGACACTCGGTTGCCATCAATGACGCGGTCCAATTCTGCCCAGAAAACATAATTGGGCCTGGGTTCTTCCTCAGCTAGGAGAGGTTGGGCGAGGCATAAGACAAGGAAAAGGTGTGTGAAAAAGTGGCGCATCAGGCCAAGATTACGAAATGGGTGGCACCCTATTCAAGCCCGAAAGTCGGTTCCTCGGTCGATTTTATCGAACCAAGCGCAAACTCTCGGAACCGGAAAATTTTGCGGTGCCGAAAACGGTTAGGGGAGTTTCCTCCTATTCAGCCGACAAATTGATCTGCTTCAGGATCTCCAGTTGCTGTTTCAGTAGATCTTCGTCGTTATCCACCCCGCTGCCCGAGTCTGTACCAAATTCTCCGTTCTGTAGGTTGATGATCACTTCGCCTCTGGGTCCATAATTCTCAAACCCCTCGTAGTAGATTTGGGGACGACCCGGGGAATTGTAATGCACACTCTGATCGGCGAGCCAGTCTTCTAAAACCCGATCATCCGGCACCAGGGATGGAAGGTCCGGCTCCCGCGCCGCGCGAGGAAGAACGACAGGACTGACTTGATCTCCCCCGTCGCCTCCACTTGGGTCGGTGGGGTCCATCGGCTCAATGGGGATGACTGGCGGCACGTCGGTCAATGCGATAGTATCGTAGTAGAACGCGAACCCGGCGGCATTGGTCGGAGATGATCCAGTAGAAAAGTCGTTCCCATGGTCCATCGGGCTGAAGGTAACGACTCCGATGATATTGATGGTGTATTCATCTATCCTCTGTTCGAGTGATGGGTCGATGGGGGCACCGCTCCATACTTCTTCATTGAGCAAGGCACCGGGAGCAACCTGATTGTTCTCGCGGCGGGGAAGATAGACCCGGATCTCATCGCTCCCCTGGATCTGGCTCTCGCTGTCAGCGATCAGGTTCCCTACGGTTTCATCCGAGGGAGCATCCCGGCTCACGCCGATTTGGGTGATACCACTGACGCCGGATGCGGTAGAGATGCTATTTTGATTCCCGATCAGGGCTCCGCTGAGAGTCACGTCAGTTCCTGCCGCTACTTGGATGTTTCCACTCCGATCCCCTGTTCCGGACTGATTGGCAACAGCACCACGAGTATCATCCCCATTTCCTATCTGAGCATATCCGCCAATCAAAGGATTGCCGGTGAGACGGATCTCTCTGCCTGCATTGACAACGATGTTGCCACCAAGAGTTGCGTCGGAGGAAGCACCTCCATTTCCAATCTGACTGAAACCGTGCGCTTTGGATCCGCTGCTGACAATGATGTCGTTGTTACCGTTTACGACCACTGCACCGCTGTATCCCGCTCCAGCGGCATTGGCACCGCCGTGGCCTATCTGAGTGCCTGCACTGACACCAGCTCCGCCTAGTTGTAGAAGGTCATTCGCAGAAGTCACGGTGATGGACTGGTCGTTCACACTCCCATGGTAGGATTCTCCTCCGTGGCCGATGCGAGCGACGGAAAAGGTATCGTCTCCACCATGAAGTTCGATATTTCCGACGGTGCTTTCCACACGGATGTTTCCGTTGATGACACCAGTTCCGCTGCGGCCGCCGCTGCCGATCTGGGCTTCACTGCTAGTACCGCTGCCACCCGTGAGGATCACAGTTTCGGCAAGAACCTCGAGGTTCGAGGTCTTCTCTCCGGATGCCGCAAATCCTCCATGCCCAATCCGAGCGACGGTACTTGCATCCGTTCCACCAGTAAGTCCGAGGGTTCCCGCAGCGTTTGCGATCCCAATGTCGCCGCTGAGAGCTCCATTGTAGATACCGCCTCCATGGCCGATCTGAACTCCGGCACCACTATTGCTACCACCGTCGAGGGTGATGGCGCTCCCCGGAGTGCCAGTGATGTCGATGCGTCCCACGGCTGCCCCAATGGCTCCGAACCCAGCAGTCCCCCCGTGCCCGATCTGGCTGTAGGCATTCCCTCCACTTCCGCCGTCGAGATCCAGTTTGGTGAAGTTCGACAAAGTAATGGCTCCATCTTTGCTACCACCCGCTCCGGCGCCGCCATGCCCGATCTGGGCATAAGCGTTGGCTCCGCCTCCGCTGACAAGAACCTCTCCGGGTTCGCAGAAGCTGATCGTGATGGCACCATTTTGATTGTTCGCACCCGCTCCCAACCCTCCATGACCGACTTGACTGTACGTCCCATTGGCGAGACCACCCTGAAGGGCGAATCCGCCTTCATGGATGTCGACCGATATGGCACCCAATCCGGGCTGGGAAGATGCGGAGGTAGGACGAAACCCGATCTGAGCGAATCCGTTTACCACAGTGTCGCTGCCGGTAAGGCTGACGCGATGGCCATACACGCTCGTAGCACCAGCCCGGCTGCCAACGGCGACTCCGGCGCTCTGGTTCCCATTCCCGATATACACACTACCCTGATCGCTCACTCCATGATCATCACAAACGAGGGTGTTGAAATCAAAGGCCGAGGCAGTTCCCACAGGGCGACAACTATTGTAATCCAGAGTGGTACGGCCTCCACTACCGTTCCAACCAGCCACTACGTTAACGTCCCCGGTTCCAGCGTTCTGAAGACCGGAAGTAAAGATGACGTCCTTGGCGGAGAGCAGGTTAACTCCGAAAGCCGAGTTATAATTGACCCCATCATCAATCACCAGGTTCGATGCCATCGTCGCAATCGTCGTCATTCCACCGAAGGCAGCCGCGCTGATGAAGCTACTGAAGTTGAAGTCCGCATTGTTGATCGATCCCAGGATCAGCGAGGTGTCCACCGTGCCGGGTGTGATCCCTTCATTGGCGGCAGTGCTTTGGTGTCCTACAAACGCAATGCTGTTACTCGGACCTCCGTTGGTAGTCAGGAGCGAACCTTCCGTTTCAACATAAATGTCACCCGATCGTGCTCCCCCTGAATTATTGCCCCCGTCACCGTGACCGATCAGCGCGTAGGAATAACTGGCGGTTCCTCCGGTCAATTGAATATTTTTCCCTGATCGATCGATCACAGTAATATCTCCAGTATGATCGCCTGCGGCACTGATCCCGCCATGCCCAATTTGAGCCCATTGATAATTTCCGCCGACGTTTCCTCCGATGAGACTGATTCCGCCATCTGCTCCGCTTAGACCCGAAACAACCGTGATAAATCCCGTGTGATTTCCAGAAGAGGCATACTGTCCATGCCCGATCTGAGTGAGAGCCTGGTAGCCGTCTCCCTGACTTGCATCAAGGGAGATTTCTTTCCCGACATGAATGCAGATATCACCGGTGTGGTCTCCGTCAGAATCATAGCCACCGTGACCCACTACCGCATAGGCTCTATTCAATGATCCGGAGATCAGCCCCATACTACCGGCTACATCGATTTCGATGTTCCCCGTGTTAGCGCCCTTGGTACTGCGACCACCATGACCTACCTGGGCAAATGTATCATCGTCAGATCCACCCTGTATTCTTAGGTCACCCGTCCGGGTGGTGATCGATATATCCCCTCGATGTCCGAGGGTGACGTCTTCATTCGGACCATCCGTCTCCCATCCTCCATTACCAAGCATGGCATAACTCTGATCCTGATCTCCGTGCTCGAATTGTACCCACAGGTTCACCGTGCCGCCATCCCCTAAATTGTCATTGCCTGTCGAGGGGGCAGTTGTCCCGGGATTGACATCCTCCAGAAAAGTGACCGTCGAGGTACCCTGATCGGAATACACCACGTTGCCCACATGAGTTCCGGCAGCGATCGTTCTCGTTCCCAGCGTGTCCTGGAAGTCAGCCGTCATCGCTGCATCTGCGGTGAGAGTACCGTCCCCATCCGGATCGGAAAGGGTTCCGATGATGGTACCGTCGTCGAGGCGAATCGTAATCACCAGGCTACCCGGAACCACGCGATTGTACATCAGGTTGAAGTCAGCTCCATCACCGAGGTTCGCGGCGCGGTCCTGATTGATCGTAAGATTGTTACCGTCGGTGCGCGAGCCATGCCCGTAGGAAGCAAAGTGCCCGGCTCCAAGAGCAGGAGTTCCATCAAAGGAGCTTCCTGCGATAAAGCTGAGATTCCGCTCTGCAAACACCTGAAAGTTCGCAGCATGGTCTCCCCTCGCATACCATCCGCCGTGTCCGAGTTGAACGTAGGAGGAGGCATCGCCCCGCTCCGAACTGAACGTGATGTCCCGGCCTGCCAGGACAGTGATTGTTTCCAGTGCAGCCCCGGTGGTCGCATCGGTTTTTCCAAAGTTACCCTCGGTGCTTCTGCCCCCGTGACCAAGCATCGCGTAGTTCCCGATATCCGCCCACTCGTTCGCCGACGATCCGCCCGAAGCAAAGAGGACGTCCCCATCCGCCTTGGAACCCAGAGTGAGGTCCGAAGCTATGCCCGCCTGAACGGTGATGTTGCCATAGTGGTTGCCGTGGGACGAAATCCCACCGTGACCGAGTTGGGCATAATGATTGTTTCCGTAACCCAATCCCGCACTCGGTTCAAAACTCCGATTGATGTCGCCAGAAAGAAAGTTCACTGAACCATCGCGCGCCACGACTCGAATGTCACCGTGGTGCCCGATCGGTTTTCCGTCTGCTCCAAACAGGCCAGTCACGTTCGCGTTGTCCTGCGAAGTATCCGCTTCGTACCCACCGTGACCAAGCTGGGTGTAGTTACGCCCGTCCTCGTTGGTAAAGAGCACATCCGCTCCGTAGGTTCCTGCTACGAAGGTAATATCGCCGTTCACTTCCACATCGATATTTCCGCTGAAGCCGACTGCATCGACTCCGTTGCCATAACTGCGCGCGCCGTAGCCACCGTGACCAAGTTGGCTGTAATTTTCATCCCAGTTCCCGGACTTGAAGTAGAGACCATACCCTTCCTTCTCATGCCCTGCGCCGAACTCGCCGGCCCGAACCGTGATATTTCCGTCATGGCTGCCGTCCGATTCCACACCGCCGTGGCCGAGTTGCGCCCACGAATCGTTGTTGTTCCCGGCATTGTTTCCAGGTCCATCCACATCATCAATGGAGGCAATGAAACTGATTCCGCCCTTAGCGGTCACGTCGATCTCTCCCGTATGGGAGTCCCTCGATGCGTATCCACCATGACCAAGTTGGGCATAGGTGATATTATCCCGACCGGCAAAGAACTCGATGTCACCGCCGGAATCAACCGTGATGTCCCCGGTGCTGCCGACCGAATAAAGAGAACCGGGAGCTACGCCCGTCACCGGATCACGAAGAGCTTCGCGGTATTGTCCGGTCCCGACCCAGGTGCTATACCCGCCATGGCCCAATTGAGCGAAACTTGCGTTTGCACCGTCGATCGAATCCCCGCCGCGGAAGAGAATGTCACCA
>JAGPCC010000198.1 GCA_018058245.1 Verrucomicrobiales bacterium | reverse complement strand
ACTACTTGCCGAAATGGGCAAGATAGCGCACCTTTCGCCCCGGAAATCCGGATCATTCACCATTTAATTGCTTTTACTCATGCCTGTTGACGGAAAAACCACGGTCGGTCTAGTCTCGCTCGGTTGCGCCAAGAACCTGATCGATTCGGAGATCATGATCGGTCATCTTCAGGAGGCGGGCATGATGATGACCCCGGACCCGGAGCTTGCCGATGTGCTCATTATCAACACCTGTTCGTTCATCGATCAGGCGAAAAAGGAGAGCGTCGATGCCATCTTCGGAGCGGTCGAAGATCGCGAAAATTCCCGTCCTCGACAGAAGATCATCGTGGCGGGCTGTCTTTCCCAACGATTTTCCAAGGAACTCCCCAGCCTCATGCCCGAGGTCGACGCCTTCATCGGGCTCGATCAGATCACTTCGGTAGCTCCGTTGATTCGTGATCTGGTGGCCAAGGATCTCGATCCGCACTCCGAGAATCACGTGACCGCCGCGCCGAAATATATCCCGGACTACGACACTCCCCGTTTCCGTCTCACTCCGCAGCACACGGCCTACATCAAGATCGCGGAAGGCTGTAATCACCCCTGCTCGTTCTGTATCATCCCGAAGATTCGGGGCAAACATCGATCCCGGACAGTGGAGTCAGTCGTGAAGGAGGCCGAAAAACTCGTCCGTTCCGGTGTGAAGGAGCTGAATCTGATCTCGCAGGACACGACTTATTTTGGAATGGATCAGTGGGAGGGACAGCGCCCCAATCCCCGCAGCGGAGTCGACTCGACGAGGGGCGATTCCCTCGCCACGCTTTTGCGGGCGCTGAATGCGATCGAAGGGGATTTCTGGATTCGATTGCTCTACACTCATCCGGCGCATTGGAGTGATGAACTGATCGAGACGATCGCGGAATGCCCGAAGGTGGCTCGATATGTCGACATGCCGCTGCAGCACATCTCGGATCGCATGCTCGGAGCGATGAAGCGCGAGACGGACGGGAACTACATCCGGGATCTGATTCGCCGGATGCGTGCCGGGATTCCGGATCTCGCGCTGCGGACGACCTTTATCGTAGGATTCCCCGGGGAGACGGAGGAGGACTTCGAGGAGTTGCTGGAGTTCCTCGACGAGACCCGTTTTGAGCGCGCCAGTGTTTTCAATTACTCGCGTGAGGAGGGAACCCGTGCCGACAAGCTCGAGGGACAGGTCCATCACATGACTCGGAAAAAACGCTGGAATGCCGCAATGCTGCGTCTGGAGAAACTCGCCGAAGAACGGAATCGCAACCAGGTCGGGCGAAAGCTGAAAGTTCTCGTGGATGCTCCCGGCCAGGCCCGTGGGGAGATGGATGCGCCGGAAGTGGATGGCACCGTCTACGTGCCGGAGAATCTGGCGGTGGGCTCCTTTGCGGAAGTGACGGTGAACGAGTGGCGGGGCTACGACCTCGTCGCGGGGTGATCGGCTGGGTGTTTGTAGGACTCCTGGGATTCGATCTGAGCCGAATTGGTGGAAAATGGAGAGAAGATTTCTCGGCTTTGCGTCAGTTTGATGTGGAACGATGAGATAGGGCGGGCCTTTGGCCCTTTTGGTAGGGTGGACGTTTTCCCCGGGGCGTTGCCCCGGTCTGGTATGGGGTCGGGCCTTCAGCCCTTTTGGCCGGGCGGACGTTTTTCCCCGGGGCGTTGCCCCGGTCCGGTATGGGGTCGGGCCTTTGGCCCTGGCTGATGGGTTGAGTATATTTGCTTAAGGGCCAAAGGCCCGCCGCTATACCAGCCTGGGGCAACGCCCCAAGGTAGCGGTCCGAAAACCGTTTGTGAAGGGCCAAAGGCCCGCCCCATCGTTGATGATGGCAGACCGCAGTGCTTCAGCGATCTAGTCATCCATGGTGATTTCAGGTGGACATCGGTCCGAAGAACTACAATCTACCGCCGCCTTAGCTCGGACTGAACGCTGGGAGTCAGTCAGTCTCCTCGGATTCCGAGGAGTGTGTCGGACATCTCCCGCCCGGCCGCGGAAAACGAGGATTCGGCCCAAATTCCCCCTCGTCTTCGTCATTTGTGTTCACACAAACTCCCCCTGGGGGCCGACTTGCGTAATCGACAAGGGTGGGCCTTTGCCCTTAGTCTCTTCCCATGTTGACACGCCTCCTCCTCTTCTTCGTTTTTGCGGTTTTTTCCTCCTCGTTTTTACGGGGTGATGAACTCCTTGCCGGGGTGGGGAAAATGGACATCACTCGTCCGGGGGAGGATGCAGGGGACAATCCTCCGCTGGTTAAGGCCCTTGTCCTGAGTCAGGGGGAGATAAACGTGGTGATCATCACGGTGGATGCGGTGGCAATCGCGGAGATCGGATCGATCCGTGATCCCTATCTCGCGGAAGTCCGGTCTCAGCTTGCCGCGTTTGCAAAGATCGAAGAGAGTTCTGTGATCGTAAACGTGAGTCATTGTCATGCGCTCGTCGCCGATGACATCGTCGCGCGAACCGTCGAGGCGGTGAGGATCGCCTGGGGGAAGCGTGTCCCTGTCAAGGCTGGGGCCGGTATCGGTCAGGAAGATTCGATCATTGAAAATCGTCGCCTGCACCTGAAAAATGGGAAGGAAGCGGACGTGCGTCATGCCTATGCGCTGCCTCCCGATGCCGAGATCGCGGCGGTCGGGCCGATTGATTCCCGCATCGGGTTGCTCCGTTTTGATCGGGTCGACAACGGGCAGCCGCTCGCGCTGGTCTATCAGTTTGCCTGCCATCCCATCCAGGGAATTCCCTCGGGAGGAAATACGGCGGATCTGACCGGCTTTGCATCGAAAGTCATCGAGGAAAATCTCGGTGACAGCAGTGCCATGGCGTTTTTCCTTCAAGGCTGCGGCGGTGATATCAATCCAGTTCTCTACAAGTCGCCGACGCTGCCGCGCGATGGAGAAATACACGGCACGAAGCTGGGTCTCAGCGCTCTCGCGGGGGCCCGTACGATCAAGACGTCAGCCGAGGTGCCGCTCGTGATGCAGAGGGAAATCCTCACCCTGCCACGGGCCGATCACGGGCCGCGCATTGCGGAGATGGAGGCGGAGATCAATGCTCTCGCCGATTCGCTGAAAGGGACCAAGCTGAATTTCGAAACCTTCCTCCCTCTCTATGTGAAGTATCACCTGTCGCCCGAGTTTCCCTCTGAGGCTTCACATCGGTACCTCCAAGACGAACTACTCCAGAAGGAGGACTGGAAAACCCTCGACGCAAACAATCGCGCGGCGATGGATGCCTACCTTCGGAACATTCATGCGATGGAGGAGCTGACTAGAAAACAGATCAATCTGGCTCTTCTCGAAAAACACCAGGCAAAACGTCTCGAAGTGGGCGACTCCGTCACTGCCGAGGTCGTCGGGCTGCGGGTGGGGGATTTCCGGCTTGTCACGTTTCCCGCCGAACTCACCGTCGAGATCGGCCTAGAGCTTCAGGAGAAGTCTCCCCACCCGTTGTCGTTTGTGTCAGGATATACGAACGGCTATCTCTACTACGCGCCGACTCCGGAGCAGATGAAGAACCGGGGCGGAGCGCAGGAGGACAGTGACTCCATTCTTGCTCCGGAGTGGCTCGCGACTTTTGAGGAGACGGCTTTGAAGATGTTGGGGGGAATGTGAGGGTAGGAGTCGAACGTTAGAACGGTATGCGCCCCATACTTAGTTATGAATATAGTCTTACTACGTTCGGTAATCCCAATTCCGATTGCGATGGTATCTCGTTCAGGTCGGATGCATAGACGTGATCTGGGAAGGACTTTCTCCCACTGATCCGAAACGCAGCACCCACTGCATCAAATCCTCCAAAGAGGTGGGATCACCGAATTTTGCAACTGGCATCTGCCGACTCAGCATGTGGCAAAGATAGCGCTCCGCCCCCGGCAGCGCCGTGGTTGCCGACAGCGCATCTTTCAGATTCCCTGCCTCGACCACCACACCGTTGTCTGAGAACCACCCCCGTCCCAGGCACACCGTGGGCACCCCGAGGGCTAGTGTCTGAAAATGGGCCGTGCTGTTGATCATGATGGCGTTGTTTGCGTTGACCATGAGCCAGGCGAGTTGTCGATCATTTAGTGCACCACATCTGAATCCGTCTACGACCCGGTGATGAGGGCCTTCTGGCGCAATGTCGAAATCGTCGGCTGACATTGGATGCGGTTTGACAACGACAAAGCGATTTGTCCGTTCCACCTCCGCGATCACAGAGAGGGCGAGGGTTTTCGGATTGCGCCAGGCTTTCGGTCCATCGTGGATGAGAACCTGGTCGCCCCCACGTTGCAGGACGAGCAGTGAATAGTCCCTGAGATCTTCGAGTCCCAATTCCTTTGGTCTCGACGAAGCTTCTTCGGCCCGCTTGAGGAGAGCGTCCCTCATCCGGGCCACTTCCGGTTCGTAGAGATCCGCCGATGCGCGAATCGCGGGATCGGACTCAAGGCGAGCGAGATTGCCCACGATCGAGGACGCCGCGTTGTCTCCTGCGCAGTCCATAAGATAGGTTTGGTAGTGCGGCCAGACTCCCAAGTCGACGAAAAGGGTTCGACAGCCGACCGCGACGAGGGCTTCGTTCACCCTAGCGTCCTGAATGTAGAGCCGCTGCCGCGTCACACACAGATTGGGCCGCTCACGCTCGATCAGGTGGATAATGTCTGCCCTCTTCGGCCCGGATCTGGGGTGCCGGATCACTGTGTGGCCGAGCTTCGAGAGAGCTGCCGCGATGTGGTCGAGGACGGGGCCGTTTCCCCAGTCGAGAATGAGCGTCTTTCTGGCGGGTTTCGTAATCACTTCGGGACAATTCAACGCTTGGCAGCTCCGTCGTACCATTGTCTGAGTCATTTCGTAGCCGAAGCGTTCGCAGTATTCGCGAACGAGAGGGTCCGCTTCGATCCTCTGGATTTCTTCGCGCGAAAGTTCTGTTCGCCACCGGTCGGCGGCGGCGGGATTGATGGCGCGGACTTCTCCTGTGGACATATCGACATTGGTTTTCCAGAGAAAGCGCTGCGCGTGTTTTCTCGGGCCGGGATCTAGAAAGGCCTGCGAGTCCCCGAGATCAAGGTGGCGGTGGATCCGGGCCATCTGCGACTCGGGGTCGGAGACGAGATCTTCGTACCTGACGACCAGAACCGGGGTCTCATCGAAATGAGGCTTCCACACTTCGACATTTTTCCGGAAGGCTCCCCAACGATTCCGTTTCTCCATGTCGCCGGTCTTGTCCGCCTGGATACTTCGGTAGATCGCGCGGGGATCCCGGACCGTGTAGATCAGTCGATGGGAGGCGAGGAGATGGCCGACGAGTATTGGACTGCGGTAGAAATCGGGACTCTTGTCTCCGAGGGCCCGGGCCTCGGGCTTCCCGTAACGAGATTTGAGCAGGGCGAAAACCTGGCTGTGCCAGAGTTCGTAGGCGGCCGTATTGTAGTGCTGCTTTCCGTCGAGGAGTTGCATGATCTCTTCCGGTTCGAGTCCGTGGTTACGCATCCGTCGGAAATGCAGCAGGTAGTGGTGGCGGGGGAACAGGGTGCGGTTGATCTCGGATTCACAAAGGCAGATAGCCTCAGGGTGGTCGTCGAGACATCGTGCGAGTAGCGACGAGCCGCTTCGTAATGATCCCACCAGCGAAAATCGGATTTGGGGACTGCGTGCCGCTGTATTCACGTGTCCAACCTCCCATAGAATTCGTAGCTTTTGAAGAATTCATTGCTCTCTTGGAAGTTGGTCGCCGAGAGGGAGATGGACGCACTCAACCCGCGCACCTCGTGCCACCAGCCGAGGGGAATGAAGAGCATATCCCCTTCTTCTAAGGTGACGGTGAACGAAAGGGTGGGCCGTCCCTCCTCGGCGCGGCGCGCATCAATGTCGGTGAGACTTGATGAGAGATAGCAGTGTTGATCGTTGTCTACTTCGAGCAGGGCGAAACTGGAAACGAGGCGGAATTCCTTCGCCCCCTTGATCTGGAGAAACAGATTGTTCGTTAGATCGTGATGGGCGGGGGTAAAGGTCCCGCGGGGACCGATCCAGAGGAAGACCCTGCCCTTCGCCGAGGCACGATCGAGCAACTCGGGGCAGACTCCTCCGGGATCAAGGGCGGTTTCGATGAGACCGGCGTTGGACGTGGAGTTGTTCGCCGTCATGTAGAAGTCGTTTGAGTCGATAGCCTCGCGCGCGCGCCTTAGGAATTCGGCGAGATTGCACTTAGATTTGAGCGACCCGGATCTGCGCTCGAAATCCGTGGTGCGGGAGCGTCCCTCCTGCACCTCGACCTCCATAGTGCCGAATTCCCTTTCGAGACGTTCCCAAGAGAGGAGTTCGGAGAGCTCGCGGGGGACGAGACTGTCCCGATAGACCACGGGAAAGTTCCGGGCGTAGAACTGTCCGTAGAATTCATCCCTGTCGATGATGCGGCGTTCGGCGACAGGGCGGGGAAGCGATAGGCGCTGTAGCTGGCGGAGAGTGTCGAGGAGCCATTTCGTTTTCGCGAGGCGCGGGGTCATCGCCGCCGAGGAACCCGGCCCCCGGCGCAGGGTAAAGGCTTCGGTGAGACCACGCGCGAGTTCCGGCGCACAGCCTTTCTCAATCATGGCTGCGGCGATGGCGTCGGCGGGAACCATGTGACCGAGATTGTGTTCCAGCCAGATGATCCAGTCCTCAGTGAGACGAAAGGCGGGTTGCTCCTGCAGTTTTGAAACGGTTGATTCCATGGGTGCCTGTATCAGTCGGGAGATGGCATGGTAGCGAGTTTCACGGCCTCTTCAATTTGATTCCTGATCCATTGCTCTCTGCTGAAAGGTATCTCGGGTCTGAACCTTTTCGGTGTTTTTACGGCCTCACAAATTCGGGCCGCGAGTCCCTCGACGCTTTCCGCTGTGCGGACCATTGCCCATTCGGAACCCTCCGGCCAGATTCGGGGCGTGGTAATGACGATGCGACCCGCCGCACAGGCCTCATAGGCGGACAATGGGATCATGGGAGATATACTGCAGGTGACCAGTGCGGTGATCCTCTGATAGTCGAGCGGCCCGGCCGCCCTGCGCTCGTAGCGTCCGAGCCCTTCGATGTGATCGAGATTCCTCCCTATCATGAGAACCTCGAAATCGACTTCCTCTCTTGCGATCGTAACGGCTTCCGAAAAAAGGTGAGAGCCCTTTATCGTACCCGACTCGCGGCAGAAGAACCCAATCACCGGGACTGGCGGCAGCTCTCCTACCACAATGTCGCGGCTGCCTATTGGATCTATCTTCAGTCGCCCTCCGTACCCGCTCAATTTATCGATCTGAGCGGGGTGAACGAGAGAGACACAGCCGGCCACTCCAATCTGGTAGGATCGCATGTCGTGGATCTGCACGACGGTGCGCTCGGGTTTTGGCGAACTTCGCAGCTCCTGTGTCCGGATGCAGATCCAGGCGTCTGCATCTGGGATCGGTTCTTCTGACGGGAGGGCGCCAAAGTCTGCGAACCACCGTTTCAGATCGTCGAAGAGCCAGCCATAGCTTTTACAGTAAACGTTGATTTTGACTGTGGTCACGGAATACTCGCGATTAGGGATCAGATAATGCAACCCGCCCAGCGATTACCACCGAAAAGCTAGGCTGTGCGAGGAGAGTTCTGAAATTCAGGAGAAGTTTCATTGTGTCCCAGAATAGTGGCAAAAACAACATCCATCGGTCAATCTTCAAGTGAAGTAGATTTTTTTTACAGATTTCTCTTGCCAGGATCTTTCGTGATAGTGCAGTCTCGCAGAATGATGAGTTGGAACGTGATTTTTTCCGATGCGTTTTTACCGGTCTTCTACCTATCTTTCCTTCGGTCTCCTTGGAGTCCTCCCTCCGCCCTGGATTCGTTCTCTCCCTCCTTTCCCTAGTCGATAGTACCACGTTATTGATTTTATTCATTCCACAGCTCCGGTTTCATGCCAAGTCCGTCGCCAAGTCCGCCGATTCCATCGCCGAGTCCTTCACCGACACCGAGCCCATCGCCACTGCCGCAACCCGCAGCCTACTACGACTGTGAGTGCCCGGGTGACTTGCGCGACATTTCCGGTGGCAATCGCCCCTTCGGTGAAATTGTCTTCTCGGACGTGATCACCGGCAAATGCCACGTCGGTCGTTCCTTCTCCGGTAGCAGTTATTTTAGTCGAGCGAGTGCCACTGTCTTCAATCCGGGTGCCTCCAACGGTTTGACCATCGTGATGTGGTTTAAGGCCGATACTGTTTCCGGTACGCAAGTCCTTCTCGAAAAGGCCGGTGAATACCAAGTCACCTTGGAATCGGGTGAACTCGCCTTCCGCATCGCTACGACTTCTTCCAGCGGTTGGAACAAAGTTGCCGAGTTCAATTCTACTTTCTCAACCGGAGTCTGGTACCAAGTCATTGCCTGGATCAATCCTGGCTCGCAAATTGGCATCACGGCCAACTATGGAACTCCAGCCACCGCAGCGCTTTCCTCGGGAGAACATGCCTACACCGCAGGTGGAACGATCTATCTGGCGCACTCCCCCTCGAGTGGAGGCAGCAATTTCGATGGTATCATCGACGAAGTCGCCTTTCTCGGCGAAGCCTTCAGCGACGGTCAACGTGCCATGATCTACAATGGCGGAAGCGGGCTATTTTATGATGCTTACTACAGCGCATGGTCTGCATGCGTGAGCATTTCCCCGCCATCCTGTCCGACTCCGACTCCGACTCCAACTCCGAGCCCGTCGCCGAGCCCGTCGCCGAGCCCATCGCCGAGCCCATCGCCGAGCCCCTCGCCGAGCCCGTCTCCGTCTCCGTCTCCGTCTCCGTCTCCGTCTCCGTCTCCGTCTCCAACGCCTACACCAACGCCAACGCCAACGCCAACGCCAACGCCAACGCCAACGCCAACGCCAACGCCAACGCCAACGCCAACGCCAACGCCATCTCCAACGCCAACGCCAACGCCAACGCCAACGCCAACGCCAACGCCAAGCCCCAGTCCAAGCCCCAGTCCAAGCC
>JAGPCC010000018.1 GCA_018058245.1 Verrucomicrobiales bacterium | reverse complement strand
CAGAGTGCCTCGGCGCGGACGGAGGACGCTGTCCGATTGTGCAGGCATGTCTCTTGAAAAAAGTCATCATCGAAGCTCGTGATGCCTTTCTTGAGACATTTGACCGATATACTTTGAGCGATATCCTACAAACTCGTTGGGCGCTCTTGGACAGTCTCCCGAATCGAGTCGGCGATCCATGAAGATTTTCCTTCGTTCCGCCGTAATGACGGTTCTTGGGGGGATATCCTGCTGTCCGGTGGCGGCAACAGATCGACCGAATATCGTAGTCATCCTCGCGGACGATCTCGGTTGGGCCGATCTGCCACTCTATGGAAATACCTTCCATGAGACTCCCTCGATTGACGCACTTGCCGCACAGGGGATGCGATTTACCCAGTTCTACGCAGCGGCGGTGTGCTCTCCGACGCGGAGCAATCTTCAAAGCGGAGAAAATGAAGCCCGCTTTGGCATCACGCAGCACATTCCCGGACACAAACGACCTTTTGCGAAGCTGATCGATCCGACCGTTCCGCTGCAAATGCCTCTGGAGGTCGAGACCTTCGCTGAGAGACTTGGAGCGAAAGGATACGCGAGCGGATATTTCGGGAAGTGGCATCTCGGCGGGGAGGGGTTTGGCCCGGCCGATCAAGGGTGGGGAACCGTGGTGGAATGCCAGAAACACGAACTCCCGCCGTCCTTTACCGGAGCCGATGGACCTCGCCGAACGGCGGCTTTTCTCACCGAAAAAGCGGTCGAGTTTCTCGAAACCCATCAGAAGGAACCCTTCGTTTTGCAGGTCTCGCACTACGCCGTTCACATCCCGCTGTCGACGACTCCTGCGCTGCTAGAGAAGTATCAAAAGAAGGCACCGATGGTCGGATACCCGAGCCGCCCCGATTATGCCGGTTTGCTGGAGGAGCTGGATCAGAGTGTCGGTGGAATCGTCGCCGCACTGGATCGATTGAACCTTTCGGAGAAGACCCTCGTGATCTTCACTTCGGATAACGGGGGCCTCGTGCATGATCAGGGTGGGAACATTTACACGTCGAATCATCCGCTGCGTGGGGAGAAGGGGACCCTCTACGAAGGGGGCATCCGTGTCCCGGCCGTGGCACGATGGCCCGGAGTTATTCCGAAAAATACCGTATCCTCTGTTGCGGCGGTGACTCACGATCTCTATCCGACGATCCTCGATTTTGCCGGTGTCTCGCCTACACCGACCCAGCCACTCGACGGAATCAGCCTGGCCGGAGTCCTGCGTGATCCGTCGACGAAACTGGAACGGGATTCTCTTTTTTGGCACCTCCCTCACTACCATCATGGAACACCGGCCTCGGCGATCCGGAAAGGGGACTGGAAACTGCTCGAATTTTTCGAAGACAATCATGTCGAACTCTACGATCTCGCCTCCGATCCCGGAGAGGCAAAGGACGAGTCCGCCACCCAGCCGGGAAAGGCCGGGGAACTCCTTCGGGATCTGCAAGCCTGGCGAAAAGAAGTCGCTGCGAGGATGCCTGTGCCCAATCCGGACTACGATCCGACCCGGGCGGACGAGATCGGTTCGGGCAAGGAGAAGAGGAAGAGAAAGTAAGGACGGTCGTTTTCCGCTACCTTTTCACTCTGTGCAATCTGCATACGCGAAGCGTCTCTGGGCCAATCCGTATTCCTCTGAAACAACACAAATCATACGGAATTACTCCGATGCCACAGACCGGGTAGAAATGCGGACCCAGGGCGGACCCTTCTCGGGGCCGAAAATGTAGCCGCGATCGTGAGATCGTGGATTGCGCGGCCTTCGCGCGAAAAACTCACGAATTTCGCTACGTCTGGTTCGTGAATGAAAGGAGATTCGACCACGAATGGGTACGAATTTTCACGAATCCTGACGGGAAATCGAAGCGAAAGGGACCCCGGTATTTCGGCTGCGTTGCCATTGGGGATTTCGTGCTGGCGGGATTACTCACCAGGTCTTGACGTTGTCCTTCCAGGTGTCGAAATTTCCGTCTTTGCCGGCGGACCAGACGAGGATGAGGACATGTCCCGAGTCGAGATCAAGGTCGGGACCTTCAGGTTCCTTCATTCCGGGATACTGGCGATATTCGGTGAAGTAGGCAGAGATCGCGTTTTTGAGATTGTAGGCGGTGTTCTCGGCTCTATTACAATCGGTGCATCTCGGGATGCCGCTTAGGAATGGCAAGAAAAGCATGACAAAGAAAGCAGCAACAGCTACCCAGAGAATGACGATGATTGTTTTCCGTATCATCCCGCCATTTCATTAGAAAAAATTCACAAAGTAAATACAAAAAAATCTCACCGCCCACCAAAAAAGCCCCGCCGTTTCCGGCGGGGCTCTCGCTTCCTGGAATCAGGGGCGGTTAGGCCTTCTGATTGTCTTCCGGGAAGATGGTGTCCTGGGTTTCAGGAACACCGGGGATGCGGGTGGGGCGGATGGGGAGTGCTCCGTTTAAATCAATGTTCTCTGGGACGAGGCGTTGCTCGGCATTCCACATGTTGTCCCAAGTGATGCGCTTGCCGGAATAACAGGCAGTGCGCCCTAGGATCGCCATCGTGGTCGAGTGGCCGATCCAGTCGGCATCGTCCTTGCGGTTGCCCGAGCGAATCGCGGCGAAAAACTCTTCGTGCTCAAGGTCATACATGCTTTTTGGAGTGCGCGGTTTGCGATAGTTCCAGTTGTTCTCACCGATGATCTCAGCAGAACTGGTGCCAAACTTCGCGATTCCTTTCGTGCCGTAGTAAGTGTCCCCCGTGAAGTTGTAAGAATCGAGGTATTGACGCCATTCCACGTGGGCAGTGGCATTGTTCGGGAACTCATACGTGATGCTGAAGTGGTCGTAGATATTGCCCTGATTGTTCGGACGAGTCCGACCACCGCTTCCGAAAGCGGCGATGGGATCGACATCCTGAAAGGCCCAGGCGACCCGATCGACGTTGTGACAACCCTGCTCGACGATGCCGTCGCCACCCAGCCAGGTGAAATTGTACCAGTTCGAGATCTGCCACTCGGTATCGCTCATTCCGTCGGGACGACTGGATGCCTCCGGCATCGCTTTGACTGGTCCTGCATTGTAGATCGAGTGGACACTCTTGATCTCACCGATCGCTCCGCCGTGAATGCGCTCGAAGAGGGCGCGGCCCTGTTCGCTGTAGCGATAGCAGAATCCGCAGAGGACGGAGAGACCTTTTTCAGCCGCGATCTTGCTCGTGGCGAGGAAGTCTTTCACCCCGGCGATGTCCGTGGCGCAGGGTTTTTCCACAAAACAGTTGATCCCTGCATCCACCGCCGCCTTAAAATGGATCGGACGAAATCCGGGAGGAGTCGTCAAAAGAATGATATCCACGCCGGAGTCGATCACCTTTTTGTAGGAATCAATGCCGCTAAAAACGCGTCCATCGAGTCCCTCGGAGAGTTTACCGTTGGAAATGGGCGACTTTCGCACCATCTCCAGTTTTTTCGTGGCTTCCTCAAGGTAGAGATCGCCCATGGACCAGAGTTCCACGTTGTCGTCCGACGCGAGCGAGTTCAGCATCGCGCCACCTCCGCGTCCGCCGGTACCGACGACTCCGACTTTGAGCTTTTTATCGTTCGGGGCACCGAAGGTCACCGAAGGAAAACCGATCGCAGCACCTGCGGCGGCGGCAGTTCCGGCAGTCTTCACGAAACTACGTCTCGTCGTATCAGGTAGGGAGGTTTCAATTTTCTCGCTCATAAAAAAGAATCAATGCGTGTCGATGACACTATGAGATCCACGCAGGTGAAAACCTTGACTCAGGTTTGAGAGAGTGTCAAAAGGCGTTCTTTACGCGATCAGTCTCCTGAAGCAGGTTGTCGTACTACTTCTTCGTTGCATGGATCTCTGGTTTTCGCTGAAAAAACTCCTTTCGATTTACATCAATCCGGTGTCAATCACTCTTGAATTGCTCTTTCTGGGGCTCGTCCTCATCTCCTTCTCGAGACGTCGTTCGAAAAATCCTCCGGGGCCACGCGGCTTGCGAGTGCGGCGGTTTCTCGGTAGCACTGGGGTGTTCCTTGTCGGGCTGGGGATGCTGACGATCTTTTTGTGTAGTGTCGATCCTGTGGCGAACGGGCTGACCCTGTATCTCGAAGGACAGAACCCGCCCCTGCCGGAAATGGATGGTGTTCCGATCGTAAAAACTCCCCCCGCCTTCATCGTTGTGCTGGCCGGAGGGCATCGTTCTGTGCCCGACAAACCAACCCTCTCTCGTCTTTCCCATCACGGTCTCGCCCGCATTGTCGGAGCGGTGGACCTGTGGAAGCAGTTTCCTGAATCACAATTTGTCGTGACCGGGAATCCGACCGAAACCTCCGCGATGCGGGCTATTGCAGAACGTCTCGGAGTGCCGACGGATCGTCTTCTCGAAGAGTCCGAATCCCGAGACACCAAAGATCATCCGGTGAAATTGAAACCCATCATTGGCGAATCTCCGTTTCTCCTCGTAACTTCTGCGGTACACATGCCGCGGGCGGTGAGTCTTTTCCGAAAGCAAGGCTTCGACCCCATCGTTGCCCCAGTGGACTTCCTGATCTATCCCGAACCGGGGGAATACGATCCCTACCGGACCGGTCTCCTCCTGCCGCGCGTCTCGAATCTTCAGCTCACCGCTACTGCCCTGCACGAGATCGGGGGCATGGCCTGGTCGAAGTGGCGCGAGGAAGTCGAGGAGTAGTATCAGTCGGAAAACGCCGCAACAGCCGTGAGAAAATCGGAGTGCTTTTCTACATCGTAGAGCACGGAAAGAAATCCGGCCTTGCTTCCTGCTTCACAATTTGCGGGGAGATCATCAATGTAGATGGTCCGGTTCGGGAGGAGCGGCAGGGTTTCTTTAACGAGTTCGTAGATGCGTGGATCTGGTTTCATGAGCCCGACCTCATGGGAGTAGATGCGCTGATCAAAGAGTTCAAAAACCGGATAGGTTTTTTCGAAAAAGGGAACGTGGATTCCATTCGTATTCGAGAGGAGAAAGAGAGTTTTGCCTTCTGCTTTTCTCGCGTTGATGAATTCGACCATGGGAAGATTGAGGTCAAAAATGTCGGCTAAGGTGGATTCAAAAAAAGCCGCGTCCCCGGTGAATCCCATCCGTGCAGAAGCCGATGCGATGAACTCCGCTGGCGAGATCGCTCCGAGTTCCAACTCGATCAAAAGTGGTGCGACAAGAGGCAGCGAGTCTTCTGCCGACACGCTCGAGAACAACTCGAGCTTTCGAGTCGCTTTGAGAAAATCGAAACGGAGAATGACATTTCCGATATCAAAGAGGTAGGCGTCAGGCATGGCGAATCAAGAGGGTCAGGTTGCGGAGGAAAGAGGGTCTCGTCAACACGAAGAGGCAGTCGGGGAAGGGGAATCCCGGACAGAGAGACCGATCTGGACGTTGCGTCGTGCTGTCGTATGGCCTTTAGGCGAACAACTCACTCACCACTTTCGCCCCCTGGTTATCTGTCAGGGATGCGGCGAGGCCGTTCCGGGTATAGGACAGTTTATTGTGATCGAGCCCGAATGCGTGGAGCAAGGTGGCGTGCCAATCAAAATGCCGCACTTCGTCGATGACCGCTTTGTGGCTCCACTCGTCGGTTTCCCCGTGGACATATCCTCTTTTGAATCCGCCGCCGGCAACCCACATACTGAAACCATAGGTGTTGTGATCTCGACCCCATTTTTCACGACCGGCATCATTTTGGAGGACGGGGAGGCGTCCCATCTCGCCGGTCCATTGGACGACGGTGCTGTCAAAAAGGCCCCGTTGTTTCAGGTCGGTAATGAGTGCTGCGGTCGGTTGGTCCGTCGCGGCACAGTTCTTCGGAAGAGCGCTAATGAGGGCGCTGTGCTGATCCCAGGATTGCCCTGCATTGAGAACCTGGACGTACCGAACGCCACGTTCGACGAGGCGGCGCGCGATGAGACAGCGAGTGCCGTAGTCTTTTGTGATGTCGTTGTCGATTCCGTAGAGTTTTTTGATGTGATCGGGTTCGCCGGAGATGTCGAGGGCCTCTTTTGCCGCAACCTGCATGTTCGCCGCGAGTTCATAGCTCGCCATGCGGGCTTCGAGATCGTTCTCCCCGGGATGACTCTCGGCGTGTTCCTCGTTAAAATGTTTCAGAAGGTCGAGTTGCCGGTCCTGCGGTTCGCCGGCAAGGTTGGCCGGGGGATCGAGATTCAGGATGCGGGGTTCGGTCGGACGGATCACGGTCCCCTGATAGAGGGAGGGGAGCCAACCGTTCGTGAAATGTTCGCCTTGGAAGGTGGGCAGTCCAGAGGGGTGAGAGAGGACCATGTAAGCAGGCAACTCCGAGGTCTCGCTGCCAAGGCCGTAGGTCAGCCACGAACCGAGCGCGGGGCGTCCCGCCGTGACACGACCGGCGTTCATCGCATAGAGTCCCTGGGCATGATTGCTCACGCCGGAAGTCATGGAGCGGATGAGGGTGATGTCATCTGCGACCTTGCCGAGATGAGGGAGCAACTCACTGAGTTCCATGCCGCAGTCTCCGTGCTTGTTGAATTTCCAGGGAGAGCCAAACACGGTCGAGGAAGCCTGCGCGAGATTGTCGTATTTGATCTCGCCGGGGAAGTTCTTCCCGTCGTATTTCGTGAGCATCGGCTTGGGATCAAAGAGATCCATCTGCGACGGCCCGCCCATCATAAAGAGGGAGATCATCGCTTTTGCCTGTGGCTGAAAATGAGGCTTTTTCGGAGTGAGGTCGTAGCGCTCCCCTTGTGAGAGGATGGGCATGATCGGTGCTGCGAGGAGCCCCTCGTCTCGCAAAAGGGAGGCGAGAGCAAGCGTTCCGAGACCGAAACTGTTTTTCCGAAGGAAGTGGCGGCGGGAGTGGTTCATTCGATGTAGAGAAACCGGTTGGAGCTGTAGAGAATCTGACAAAGGCTCGCCATTGCTTCCCGCTCGGGATCGGGCTTGGGTTCGTCTTTTTTGACGGGGAGAGTTTTGAATCGTGTCGTGAGTGATGCGGTCTGCGCGATGAGAAAGGTCTCACATTGTTCCAAGTCGGCTCCACTTGGGACCAGATTGTAGAGAATCTCCCACGCTTCTTTCACCTGCTCCTCGCTCTTTTTCGGATGCTCTTTTTCGAGTTTTTCTGCGAGGCGCTTTGCGTTTTCCAACACGAAGGTATCGTTCATCATCAAGAGAGCCTGCGGGGCAACGGTGGTCTCGTTTCTGACTTCACAATGGGGAACCATGACGGGGGAATCGAAGGTGTCGAGGACTGTGACTGGTTTGGTACGTTTTGCTTCGACGTAGATCGAACGGCGAAAATCGTTTTCGCCTCCGCTCTCTACTTTGAAAGTGGTGATCGTTCCCTTATCGATCCCGACGACGACGCGTCCGGCCGGGTCACGGGCGATGCTGCTAGGCGGGCCGTAGCTTTTCCGGACGAGGGTGTCGGTGGCGGCGAGGATGGAGTCGCGAAGAGATTCCGCATCGAGACGACGAATCTTAAAGCGCGCATACCATTTGTTTTCGGGATCGGACACCGTCGAGGGTCCGTTGACCGAGGATTGCCGGTAGGCTTTGCTCATGAGGATCTGGCGGTGCAGCGGCTTGAGCTTCCATCCACTTTTGGTGAATTCATCGGCGAGCCAGTCGAGCAATTCCGGATGGCTGGGCAGTTCTCCCTGAAGACCAAAATCCCCCGGAGTGTTGACGATGCCACGTCCCATGTGGTGGAGCCAAAACCGGTTCACAAGAACTCGTGCAAAGAGCGGGTGTTTGCCGCTGGTGAGCCATTGGGCGTAGGCGAGGCGACGTCCGCTCGTCCCGGAGGTGACCTTTGCGGGAGTGAGCTTGGCGGTCTCGGGAGTAGTGAGAATGGAGAGTTCCCCTGGTTCGACCTCTTGCATCGGTTGCTCGTGGTCGCCGCGATTGAAGAGGTTTGATTTGGGGACCTGGCCTTTGACTTCCGTGAGAGCCATCACAAATCCTTGCTCGGGTTTGGTGGCCCGTAGCTTGGTTGCTTCCCCCACCTTGGCGTTGACGAGATCTTGTTTTTTCTGGTCGTAGAGGTTCAGCGAATAAAGAGCGAGTGCAGAAGGGTACTTTTTGATGAGCGCCTTTTGCTCCGGAGTGCGGTCTTTTTCCACAATGGCACGGGCAGCACGGTAGGGTTCCCGCTCCGCTTCGGGGAGCTTGAGGATTTCCACTTCAAAAATCTCATCGAGGAACTTTTTGCTCATCGCGACGGCCTCGGTATTGATGACAGCAGCCTGCTTTTCGATCTCGGCTGCTTTTGCTCTCTCTTCGGGGGTGTAGAGGGAATAAAGTCGCTGCGCCGGGGGACGCCAGGTCTCCCAGTTGTAGGCCGGATCAAAGATCGCGCGGAAGCGATAGTAGTCCTCGTGCGTGATCGGGTCATATCGATGATCGTGACACTGTGCACATGCTACGGTGAGGCCCATGAGGGAGGAACTCACGATCTTCATCTGCTCGACGATGACTTGGTTGCGAGCGAGTTTGGGATCGTCAACGGGGTCGCCGGTGCCGTCGGGTGCCATACGGAGAAAACCCGTCGCGGTGAGTTGATCCAGTTTCTTCGGATCGAGCACGGCCGCTTGGTAGTCGGTCTGGGTCGCTCCCGCCAGTTCGTCCCCAGCGAGTTGTTCCTGCACAAATTGATCCCAGGGTTTATCCTCGTTCATCGCTCGGATCACGTAGTCCCGATAGCGCCACGCCTGGGGACGGGCGGAGTCGGCCTCGGTGTAGCCGTTCGAGTCGGCGTACCCTGCGATATCGAGCCAATGCCGAGCCCAGCGCTCGCCGTAGGCGGGAGAAGCGAGGAGTCGATCGACGAGTTTGCCGTAGGCGTCAGGGGAGGCGTCGGCGAGAAATGAGTCTACTTCCGCAGGCTCCGGGATCAGGCCCGTGAGATCGAGGGTAACGCGTCGAATCAGGGTTCTGCGGTCGGCTTCCGGGGCAAAAGTCAGTCCCTCTTTTGCCATGGACTCGGCGAGAAAGGCGTCGATCGGACTAGCGTTCGCTCCGGCGATGGTTGAGGCCGGGACTTCCGGGCGATGCACGGGGCGGAACGACCAGTGTTCACGGTCCTCGTCGGTGATGAGCGGGCCGATCGCCAGGGTGAGTGGCTCTTCCCTCGCGGTTTTGGCTCCTTGAGAAATCCAGAGAACAAGGGTCGCGAGCTGCTCGGCGGACATTTTTTTCCCCTTTTTCGGCATTTCTTCGTTCTCAATTAGCCGAATCAACTCGCTCTCTTCGGGTTTTCCAGGAATCAGGACAGGGACACCTGATTCACTGAGATTGTCCATAAATCGGCGGAGACGTAAATCAACGCCACCGCCTGGTTTCTCCTCTTCCCCATGGCAATGGGTGCAGTGCTCCTTCAGAATCGGACGAACGTCTTTTTCGAAGGTGAGGGGAGCCTCATTTCCATACGCCTGAAAACAGGGTAGGATGAGCAGAGCCGCAGAGAGCATTCGCATCCTTAACTGTGAAAGTGGATACACTTCCTAGCAAATGCGCGTTCGCGTGATCTGTTTCAGGACGTTACGCGGGCAGCGGGGGACTTCCTGTCGTTTTCACTTTCGCTGCAGATGACGCTCCGGGCACCGCCAAACCTCCCCGGAGCAGGAGAGCAGGTATCTCATCTACGGATACCATCGGATTTTTGAAGATACTTCCACGATCATTCAATCCCTCCCTTTGATCGCGGGAGTGGGCTGTGCCTTCAGCCTCCTCCTCCTGCAAGTTCCACAAATCGCCGTTTCCGTAGCGTTACTTGTCTCGATGCTCTTTCTCATTCCGCCCTTCTTACCGCAGTATTGGCAGACTGATCTGTGAGAGGAAAAAGGGGACGCGCTGATATCTGCGAATTTTGGAACGCTCTATAGGTGTTTTTTGAACCAGATCCCCATCCGATAAATGTCCAGAGGCATCGAAATCCATCCATGGGATTTTCCGGGGCGGAGGATGACTTCCACGTCGAGCCCTTTCTTTCGCGCTTCCTCCTGGAATCGAAGACTCTGATCCACAGGCACGAGGGTATCGACATCGCCGTGAAAAATCAGGATGGGCGGCATCGACGGTGTCACGTGGAGGATGGGGGAAAGGCTTCCTCCGACCTCCTTCCAGACAGCGAGGTTCTCCGTGCCGGGGCCGAAAGCGTTCCGAAAGCTTTTGGGCGGGCCGCCATCGCCTGCATTTTCGGTCGACGCACCCAGATTGAGAAGATCTGTCACCGGAAAGAAGATCGCCACAGCCTGAACCTCACTACTTTCCCGCTCGATCGGATCGTCGGAATTCGGATCTCCGGGTCCACCCTGTGTCGCGAGCATGAGCGAAAGGTGTCCCCCGGAACTGCCTCCGCTTGCTCCCAAGTGATCCGGATCGATCTTCCATCGACTTGCATCGTGCCGGATCGTTCGAATGGCGCGATGGATGTCTTCATTGATTTCGATGATGGAGGCCTCTGGTTGGGATCGGTGACAAACGGCAAAGACGGTAAACCCTTGGCGGAGGATAGGTCCGACGATCCAGGGGCGAATTTTGGAAGGATTTGATTTCCATTTTCCGCTGACCAAAAACACGATGCCTTTTCCGTTGGAATTGTGCCTCGGGGTGAGGACATCGAAGGTGAGGGGATACCCGTTCCGGTCGCCATAGACGATGCCTTTTTCCTGATGGATTGTGGGATTCAGATACCACCACAGAAAGAGAGTCGGAGTTCCCAGGAGGATCAGGAGCAGACCGATCCCAATGACAATGCCTCGAATGATACGGCGGCGGAGCGATTTTTTCGGTGAATCAATTTCCTTCATTTCCCCCCTGCTTCTCGATGGTGTTCTTCGGTTTCTGCATCGCAGCGCTAAACGCAGAAGCAAGAATGCCGGTCGGAATGGCAATCAGTCCGATCCCGGTAAATGCGGTCAGGGACGCAAAGAGTTTCCCGATGGGTGTGATGGGGATCGCGTCTCCGTACCCCACCGTCGTCAGCGTGGCCATAGCCCACCACATCGCACGGGGAATACTGCCGTAGGCATCGGGTTGGAGATCGCCCTCCACCAAATAGAGCGCCGATGCGGAGAGCAAGAGGAGGCCAAATGCAATGAAAACACTCACGAGCAGCTCGAATTTCCGTTCTGCGACAGCAGCGGTGATGTTCTGCAATGCTTTTGAGTATTTCCCTAACTTCGCGAGACGCAAGAGCCGGATGAGACGGAGGAGGCGGAGGAGTGATCCCTGAAATCCTACAAAACTCAGGAGCATTGTCGCAATTACGACGAGATCGAGCAGTGCAACCGGACTGAAAACGAACGAAAAGCGTTTCGAATAGCGAGGGTTTTCCTGAGATATCCAGAAGCGGACCAGGTATTCAGTCGTGAAAAAGACGAGCATTCCGAGTTCTGCCCGGTAGAACCATCGGGCATACGGTTCGTAGATCGTGGGTTCAGTCTCGAGGATCACGAGCAGTGTGGAAAGAACGATGACGGTCGCGATGACTTTGTTGACGGGGGAGAGGCCTGGTTTCCTGCGCAGCTCCACGTCGATGCTCTGTGCGATTCGGGATAACCAACTCTCGTTCATCAGATTGCGGTTTTGAATGAAAACCAGCCGAAGAAACTTCCGATTTGTCGGGAAGCGAGAGATTTTTTCGCCACGCCGCATTCGTATCCTGACGTTTGCCAATTCCCGAATCTACTGGTAGAGAAAGGCAGCGTGAACTGGGCAGAACGACTTGTCTGGACTATTTTATGGAAGATTTTGCCTTCATCAATTTGAGACCTGGACGCTACTTGTGTGGTATCGGGCCTTTCGATGCGTGCGAGACAGCTCCTACTGACGGGAGTAGTGCGTTTTACCGGAACGATTTCGAGCTTTCTGATTTGAAGCCCTGGAAGGTTCCGGCGCGTGTCTTTGAGACGGACGACCTCCGTGTTCTTCTGCCGGACAATGGGGCGACGCCACTCCCGGAGATCGCGTGGTCCGGGCTCGGAGATAGCGACGTGCGGGGCATTTTTGAGGAGATCCTCGGGCAAATTCATTCCGGTTCTCTGAAGAAATCGGTTCCCGTCCTGACCGAAAGGGGGATTCTCCACCGCGGAGAGCCAGCGGCCTTGGTCAAGGCGATCATCGCCGCCCCGGACTCGCTCCGAGGGTATGGATTTCGGGAGGGCGGGGAAGGCGTCATCGGAGCGACTCCGGAGAAGCTCTTCACGGTGCGGGATGGTCTGCTCGAATCAATGGCACTCGCCGGGACGGCACCGCGCCATGAGATCCGCGATTTCCCGAATGATCCCAAAGAGATCCGCGAACACGAACTGGTCGCGGACTATCTCGAAGAATTGCTCGCTCCTTTTGGGACGGTTGAGCGGGAACCCCGCACCCTGCTGGATCTCGGCTCGATGATTCACTTTTTGACAAAATTACGGGTTCAGCTCGACGACCCAAAGACGGATCTTCATGCGCTGGTGAAGTGTCTCCACCCGACCCCGGCGCTGGGGGCCTGTCCCCGGGGCGAGGGCGCACTGAGCCAGCTCATCGCCTATCGGAAGCGGCTCGGCGTGCCGCCGCACTTTGGGGCCCCTTTTGGGGTGATTCATGAAGGATGTTTTGAGGCTCTCGTGGCGATACGGAACCTATCGTGGCAGGGACGCGATGTCTTTCTCCCGAGTGGTGTCGGACTCGTCGAGGGGAGTCGTTTTGATCGGGAGTGGCGGGAACTGGCGCTGAAACGGAATTCGGTGAAATCACTGCTCGGAGTATGACTGCCAATGCCCGACTCGCCGGTGCCGTGCTAGGTCATCTTACGGGGCTCGGGGTAAGACAGTTTGTCGTATGTGCGGGAGCGAGGAATGCTCCTCTCGTAAGCTCGCTCCTGGCGGCGGGTGATTCGAGAAACGATCTGATTTATCCTCATTTCGACGAACGGTCGGCGGCCTTTTTTGCGATGGGACTCGCAAAACGATCCTCGCAAGCGGTGGCGGTGCTGACCACTTCAGGAACCGCCGCAGCGGAGTTGCTGCCGGCTGCAATCGAGGCCTATTATTCCGGTATTCCCCTCGTGCTGGTGACGGCGGATCGTCCTATTGCTTTTCGCGGGAGCGGTGCTCCGCAGGCAATCGAACAGACCGGACTCTTTGGCCCCTACGCGGAAATGTCGCTCGACATTTCCTCTCCGTCGGACTTGGTAGCGGTGAGCCAATGGGATAGAACCGCACCGCTGCACCTCAACATCTGTCTGGCGGAACCCTCGCCGGAGGATCGCAATGGCGACTGGGGGACGATCAAACTTCCGCTTCCGGTCCGTAAAATCCCAGAGGCAGAAGAACTGGTCACGTTTTGCGGGACTGCAGATCGCCTTCTGGTGCTCCTCGGAGAGCTCCCGGAACGATGGCGGGGACCGGTCGAGCGATTTCTCGTCGCCCTCGGAGTTCCCATTTGGGCGGAGGCAACGAGCGGATTGCGGGAGAGCGAGGCCCTAGCTCCTCACCTTGTTCGATCGGAGTCACTCGTTGCGACGCTCCGGCCTGACCGCATTTTGCGCCTAGGCGGAGTGCCGAGTCTGCGTTTTTGGCGGGATCTGGAGGTGCTCTCCGATCTGCCGGTGTTTTCGCTCTCGCCCCGTCCATTTCCGGGCCTTGCACGGGAGACCCCGTTTCTCGTCTCGGACGAGTTCCCCGAGTTCGGAGAACTGACCCAAGAGGGTTGGGTCGAGGACCAAACCCTCTTGCATGATACGAGATTGGAATTGGCCCTGACAAATCACCCTTTTTCCGAAGTGGCGATTCTGCGAGAGCTCTCCCGCCAGATCCCATCGGATGCTCTGGTATTCCTGGGGAACAGTCTCCCGATTCGGGAATGGAATCTTGCCGCGACGCTCTCGGTCCCACATCCTGTCTGTTATGCGAGCCGCGGGGCCAATGGCATCGACGGTCAGATCGCGACCTTTCTCGGGCTTTCGGAGGGTGTGACAGAGTCCTGGGGAATCTTCGGTGATCTCACCGCTCTCTACGATCTCAATGCTCCGGCTCTCATGGGTGCAATGGCCCCCGGACTCCGCAGGATCGTGATCCTGAACAACGGCGGAGGTCGGATCTTTTCACGCCTCCCTGCGATGGCGGGTCTGAGCAAAACCGAGAAAATGGTCACCGAAAATCGACACGCGCGGGGGTTTGGTGCATGGGCTGCGATGTGGGGACTCGACTATGTACAATGGATCGCGGGGGAACCCGCAGCGGATCCGTTTCCCGCCATCGTCGGCGAGTCGGTCGTTTTGGAGATCTGTTTGGACGATAATTTAAGCGAAGCGTTTTGGGAGGAACGAAAATGAAGGAGGGGAATCCCGCCATCGTCGCGCTTCACGGAAACCTTGGTTGCGCAGGGGATTGGGAACCTCTGCGACTGCCGAATTTGCGGGCGATTTCGCTCTGGGACGACGCGGCCTTGTCGTTGCCGGCATTTGCTCACAAACTTGCGCATGAACTGAGCGACGGGTTGGAGCGCCCCCTCCTTGCGGGATACTCCCTCGGGGGGCGTCTCGCGCTTCATGCGATGGCCGGGGATCCAGAGCGGTGGAGCGGAGCAATCATTCTCTCGGCGCATCCCGGACTTGGTAGTGCCGAGGAGAAACTTGCTCGACGCATTTCCGATAGTGCGTGGGCTCGCGATGCCCGGGAGATGTCGTGGCATGCTTTTTTGGAAAAGTGGAATCGTCAGGCAGTTTTTGGTGAGGAGGCAAAGATCACATCGGAGCAGCTTGCTCTCGAATCGCAGCGGGAGAGCATCGCTCTCGCGTTTGAAAACTGGTCCCTCGGGCAGCAGGAGGATCTCGGTGAAAAGTTACGGAATTTTGCCGCTCCGGTTCTCTGGATCACCGGCTCGGAAGATGGGAAATTTACGACTCTCGCGGCGGAGATGCAGGATGTTTTTCCGAAGTGGGAGCATCGTATCGTCTCTGGTGTCGGGCATCGACTGCTTTCCGGTGAGGGGACAAGACTTTCGGGAATGATTTGTGATTTTCTGGGGAGGTTAGGATGGTGAAAGTGTGGATTCCTGAATCGGCGCGATCATGGCGTGGCTAGGGTTTGCCTGATAGGCAGATTTTCTCTACCAAAAGGAATGACCTTGAGAATTTTCTGCCCTTTTTTTACGTTTGCGTTCGCCTGTGCTGCTCTGGCAAAGGCAGAACCTATTTTCCTCGAGGCGGAAACGTTTTCATCGGGTTCTGTAGCTAGTGGCTGGACGGTGGCTGAATCGCCGCAGACCCGGGCGGCATCGGGTCTAAAAACTCTGAATGGTGCGGCGGGGGACGTCGCGGCGGTGGCGACAAAACAAATCGAGATTCCGGCTCCGGGTGGTGAATATCGTGTCTGGGTACGACATATTTATCACGGCAGTTATCGGGGTCCTTTTGTTCTCTCGATCTCGAGAGAAGAGGGGGCTCCGGCTTTGGCAGAGAAGGTCTTTGATCAGGAGGTTCGTCCCGAGGTAAGGGACTGGAGTTATGTGTGGGATTTTGTCGATGTGACTCTCGCTCCGGGGCCAGTCGATTTGTCCCTCTCGAAGTACGATTCGAAGAATTGCTCGGGGTATGTGCGTCATGTCGATTGCCTGCTCTTGACAACGGACAAAAAAGCTCAGCCGGATCATATTCCTTACGGCCCGAAGACGTGGCTGCGGGTAACCCTCTCGGAGGATCCGGGAATCTATAAAGAGCCGGTACAAATCCACGTTTTCGCTGATCACTATCGATATCCTTGGTATTCGCACTGGCATCTTTCCAAGTTGGGTGCGCTCGCGGGACTGGGCCCACCGAGCGATCAGCGTCTCGTCGCGGGCGAAGCGACCCCGTGGTGCGACATTACAGCGATGCTCTATCAGGACAGTGGTGCGATCTTGAATGTCTCGGCTCGCTACAGTTACAGCGTCACCGCGCCGCGTTTGAAAGCTCGCTTCGAGTTTGCGACGGAACCCCGCGAGGAGGCGGTGGTGCGTCGGATGGATGTCGATAGCAAACCGGGCGGTCTCGTGGTGGTGGCTCCCCCGAATCTCGTGTCGGAGGAAAATCGCTCCCGACTCAAACGAGATTCGGATTTCGCGGAAGCGACCGGGAAACTGGCGGACGCTTTTGCGTGGCCGACTTTTGGCAAAAAACCGGTCAAGATCCCGTTTTTTGTCAGTGCCACGGTGGGCGGATACGGCACCGCAGTGGACGACGAGATCGAGGAGAGGGAGTGGAAGACTCTGAACTACTTCGGGTTTTCCAATCGAGATCTCCACGACCTCCATGGGACGATTTGGAAACGAAAAAACGATTCCTTTTGCGAACCGGATCTTGCGGCCATGACGAGTGGCGCCGAGATCGAGGCTAAGGAATTTTTCGAGCGTGGCGGCAAGGTCGCGGACATTGCCTATTGCATGTTGACCGATGAACCGACGGGACAAGATTCGGAGTTCCTCGCGAAAGATCCGGCCTATCACGCTGCCTTCCGTGTCTGGCTGAGGGACCATCTGAAACTGTCGCCCGCCGATTTGCTGGTGGCAGACTGGGAATCGGTAAAACCGGTCTCGGAGAAGGATCGTGATCGCTTTCCAGGACTTCACTATTACACGCAACGATTTCGAACTCGAGCCCTTGGCGATTTTATGGAAGTGCAGCGAGGCATTCTGGAAAAAGCCTATGGAACGTCTTTGCCCACCCTCGTGAATTTCAGTGACGGTGCCACCTACACCGCCAATTTCTATAGTCAGGGCGTCGATTACTTTGAGTTGCTCGATGACGATGGACAGAACTCGATCTGGAGCGAGGACTGGGCGAACGGGGCATCCAGTTATCAGTGTGGTGCGTTTAACGTCGATCTAATGCGGGCCGCAGCGAAGGATCGCGGGCAGTCGATCGGCCACTACTTAATCGCACATGCTGGTCGCAAGTCGTGGGACATCAAAACGAAAGCAGCCAGCGAAACCGCGCGCGGGGTGCGACTTTGGAAAAATTTCTCTTATGGAGTGAGTTGGGGCAGTCATGAGGGAGGACCGGCCTGGCGGAGCCATACGTGGTATTCCAAACCCGATGTCTGGCGGGCAAATGCCGAAGTCGTGCGGGAGATCGGGGCGGTCGAGGATCTCCTCATCGGGGCAAAAGCGAAACCCGCCGAAGTGGCGATCCTCTATGCGTCGTCGTCCGACATCTGGGCGCTGAAGCAGAATTATGCACAAGGATTTGATCGTATGCATACTTGGATGGCCCTCGCGCATGCCCAGATCCCGGTTGATTTTGTGGCAGAACGGCAGGTCGAGCGAGGGGGACTGGATGGTTATCGTGTCTGTTATCTGAGTGGAGAAAATCTGACTCAGGCCGCCGCGAATCAATTAAAGGGGTGGATCGAGGGCGGTGGGACGCTCTATCTTACGGCGGGTGCAGCCAGCTTGGATGAATTCAACCGTCCTCTCGACGGTTTCGAGACGATCCTGCCGGTCAAGCGAGATCCCGTGAAAACGCTCCAGCCGTTCTTGTCGTCGGGCTCGTATTTGCAGAGTTTGGTCGCGAAAGATACGGTTAGGACAAAAGAGGACGCCACCACGATGGAAGTTCTTTCGGTGAAACAAACGATGTCGGTGAGGGACGGGAACGTCGAGGTGCTGGCGACCTTTGCTTCCGACAATTCGCCGGCGATCGTTCGGGGTGCAGTCGGGAAAGGGACTCTCTTTCTTGCGGGATTTCTTCCGGCGCTCGATTACATCAAACAGGCGGAAGTGGCGCGTCGTGGTCTTTTGGCGAAAGAGGAGAAAACCGCAGCAGATTCCCAACCGGATTCGGATCATCCTGCCCCGCCGGTCGAACTGGCGGGAAACCGTAGTGAAAAGGCTCCGGGAACCGATCCCCGCCTGGAGCGCTCCTACAATCCGTGGGAGTATTCGGGGCCTGTCCGAGAGCAGATCCTCGCTCCGGTGCGATACGCAAAAATTTCTCCGGCTCTGACCTGCGACATTGCTCTCGTTGATGCAATCCTGTTGGAAGGGGAGAGCGGGGCCGTGATTCCTTTGTCAAATTTCACCCTCGCTCCGCTGAAGGAGGTCACTTTCACGTTGCGATCGAAACAAGAAGTGGACCGGATCGAGAGTGTGCATCGAGGGGCGATCACGTGGATACCGGGCGCAGAAAAAGGCACGATTCGATTTTCGCTGCCTCTAGAGGCGTCCGACTATCTCATGGTCTTCTGGAAACGGTGATTTTGTCGAAAAATGTCCTATGCAACAATTCCATTTCCAATTTTACTTTCATGATATATCAGAACGGATCGACGCAGGATAAAAGCTCGCTCCATCTTTCGGAAATTTCTGCTTCAGGAGAACGAGGGTTGACGTAGTCCTTCTCCGAGAGAACGATCCCTACAAATATGAATTGGATTTCCGCCCACGAATTTGAAGACATCCGTTACGAAACATCGGAGGATGGACAGATTGCCAAAATCACAATCAATCGACCCGAAGTGCGGAATGCATTTCGTCCGCTGACGGTGAAGGAAATGCTCGTCGCTTTTGAGTTGGCACATGAAGATCCCAAGATCGGGGTCATTATTCTCACCGGAGAAGGGGATCTCGCCTTTTGTTCCGGCGGAGACCAGAAGGTGAGAGGCCATGCCGGATACGTCGGCGAAGATGGCATCCCGCGACTGAACATCCTCGACGTGCAGAAGAAGATCCGTTCCCTCCCGAAGCCTGTCGTTGCGATGGTGGCCGGATACGCAATCGGCGGCGGTCATGTCCTCCACGTCGTCTGTGATCTCACGATCGCGGCGGACAATGCGAAGTTCGGTCAGACCGGACCGAAGGTGGGTTCCTTTGACGGGGGGCTTGGTTCCAGTTATCTCGCCCGCATTGTGGGCCAAAAAAAGGCTCGCGAGATCTGGTTTCTTTGTCGGCAGTACGATGCGCAGCAAGCGCTTGAAATGGGCTTGGTGAACACGGTCGTCCCACTCGCCGAATTGGAGTCCGAGACTGTCCAATGGTGCCGCGAGATGCTCGATCATTCGCCCCTTGCCCTGCGTTGCCTGAAAACAGCCCTGAATGCAGATTGCGACGGGCAAATGGGCCTCCTCGATCTCGCAGGAAATGCGACTCTGCTTTATTACATGTCGGAGGAGGCAAAAGAAGGAAAGAATGCGTTTGTTGAAAAGCGCAAACCAGACTTCTCAAAATTCCCCCGAGTGCCCTGACTTTCCCCGTGCCGTCGGGGTTTTCATTTGAAGTAGTGAATGATGAAATCCTGGATTCTCGCAGCAAGACCGAAGACTCTGCCCGCCGCCATCGTGCCGGTGTGGATCGGCTCCATGCCCGCCTTGATCGACGAGAATCCATACTCGGGATCGTGGCTGCTTTTTTGGTGCACACTCTTGAGTTGTATCTGTATCCAGATCGCAACCAATTTGTTTAACGACGCGATCGATCATGAAAAAGGCGCGGATACGGCGGATCGACTCGGACCGATGCGGGTCACGGCATCGGGATTGCTCGCGAGGAGTCTGGTGATACGCGGGGCCTTGGCCTTCTGCCTCGCCGCAGTCGTCCTTGGGATTCCCTTAGTCTCGGCCCAGGGGTGGCCCGTTGTGATCATCGGACTTGTTTCGCTGGTGTTTTCTTACGGTTACACTGGTGGCCCTTTTCCGCTCGCATACCGTGGTTTGGGGGAGTTGTTTGTGATTCTCTTCTTTGGATTTGTGGCAGTGCTAGGTTCCTACTACATTCAGACGGGTGACATAGGCGGAAGTGATCTTTGGACTCTCGGTTTGGAGTGTGGACTGTATTCGAGCGTTTTGATTGCGATCAACAATCTCCGGGACATTGAGGAAGACCGGAAGTCGGGAAAAAGAACCCTGGCGGCCCGTTACGGAAGGGTTTTCGCTCGCGCCGAGATCGCCTTGCTGTGTTTTCTTCCGGTCGTGATCTGGAATGTATTTCTCCCCGAAACACTCTACGGATTGCTTTTCGGGCTTTTGCCTGTCCCCGTGGGAGTTGTGATTTTCTTTTGTGTGGCTCGGTATGAACCAGGGCGGATTTATAATCGGTTTCTTGCTCTAGGAGCGCTGCAATTGATTTTCTTTGCGATCGCGGCAACGCTGCAACATGCCTTGCGATGAGGACGATCCATTTCTGGCGTTATGCTCTGCGGTCTGTCTCGCGACTGAATGCCGTGAGCGGGCGTACGAAACATCCTGGTGCTCTGATTCGTGTGGACGGCGGGTATGGTTGTATTCATCCCTGGCCGGAACTCGGAGATCTCCCATTAGAGGAACAGTTGGTTGCGCTCGCGTCTGGAATGTCGACAGGGTTGATTAGACAGGCTCTGCGTTGTGCCGCGGCGGACGCTACTGCTCGTCGCGAGGGACGCTCCCTTTTTCAGGGATCAGTTCCGGAAAGTCACTGGCTGGTGATGTCGGATGCCGTCCCTCCTCCGGGATTCCGAAAGGTAAAACTGAAAGTCGGGCCGGAAATGGCGGGCGGTGTAGGATCCGTCCAGAAATGGGTGGAGGATGGATTTCGGGTGCGCTTGGATGCCAACGAGGCATTCACGTTTTCCGAAGTGCGGCAGTTCTGGCAGGATCTTGGGAGTGCGCGGGAACAGGTCGAGTGGTTTGAAGATCCGATCCCATGGGAGCTGGAAACGTGGGCGGCCCTGCGCAAGATCGGAATCCCAGTGGCAGTGGATCGAGAGGCAGAAAATCGATTCAGCGGAAACGAAATTGTGATTGTGAAACCGGCGCTTTCGAGCTGGATTCCCGCTGCTCCGGCAAACTTTGCGGTCACTTCCTACCTGGATCATGCTCTCGGGCAAATGTGGGCAGCGGCTGAGGCGAGCCGACTTGTCTCCGGTTCTGAAGCAGGGCGAATGATCGCCGGTGGACTCGCGACGGATCGTTGTTTTGAATCCGATCCGTTTTTCGAAAGAATCCGGTACAAGGGCGCGACCCTTCTCCCTCCAGAAGGCACTGGACTAGGATTCGATGACTTACTGGAGGCTCTCCCATGGAAACGATTGATCTGAGTTCAGCGGACTACTGGCAGTCCGACTCCATCGACCTGCGGTTGAATCCGAAGCGTCCAGTCCAGAGCGAGGGAGTGACGGCGTTTTTACAGAACGAAGTCGGAATCCGCTCCGCCGTGGTCATTCCCACTTCCGGCTCGAGCGGAGAGGCCAAGTTTGTCGTCCTTTCGAAACACGCAATCCTAGCGTCCGCGCGTGCCGTGAATATCCACTGCGGGATCGAAGCAAATGATCGTTGGCTCGGAGGCCTCTCGACCTTTCACGTAGGCGGTCTAGGGATCTATGCGAGAGCGTATTGCAATGGGGCGGAGGTCGTTCCGATGCCGTGGGAAAACTGGCGGCGCGACGGCGGACCTCTCCTGGATGCGATCACGACCACGGGCGCGACTCTCACCTCGTTGACTCCCGTGCATCTTTGCGACCTTGTTAGGGCGGGGGCCGATGCGCCGGAATCGCTGCGGATGGTTTTCCTGGGAGGAGGCAGAGTCGAGAAGAGTCTCGTTGACCGCGCTCGCTCCCTCGGCTGGCCCATCCGGGTCACCTACGGGATGTCCGAGGCAGCCTCCCAGATTGCAACCGGTCAGGGCGATGAGATCGACTGTTTGCCTGTCCTTGCGAGCTGGGAATGCCGTGAGGGACCAGATTTCCGACTCCAAATACGAGGCGAGGCGCTTTTTTCCGGATACACACGGAGAGAGGGCGAGAGATGGATTTATGTACCCTCACAGAACGACAAGGGATGGTTCACGACGGGGGACCGATGTGAAGTGAGCGACGGCTCCCTGCGATTTATCGAGCGGGCCGACGACGCGGTGAAGGTGTCAGGGGAGCTTGTCTCGCTCTCGGGATTGCAGGCTCGACTCGATGCCCTTGGGATTTCCGGGGTGATCGTGGCGGTCCCGGAGGAACGTCGCGGGAATGAACTCGTTCTGGTGGTGGAAGGGGATGGAAATGCGGCGCGGGATCAGCTGAATACGAATCTTCCGTATGTCGAACAGGTCTCGCGGGTCGTTTCCATGAACGAGCTTCCCCGGACTGATCTGGGAAAGCTGGATCTCGCGACGATTCGGAAAGCGATCGACGGAGAGCGGTCACAGATCTCTACTTCTCCCAACCCACAGGCTGAACCCAGGCTTGCTCGTGCTGACCTGAAAACGAAGGATTCGGGTGCTTCCGGCTCGACGTGACGGTGGCGCGAAGATAAAGAGCATCTTCCGGAACGATGTAGGAGACTTGATTTCCCGGAAGAGTCGCAAAAACTTCACCGATGCCCGTTTCTTTGGCGGTGGCATCGTAACCGGCCCGCGTACCGAGGAAGTTGGTCGAATATTCGACCCCCTCGATGGGTGTGATGTCGAGCGAGAGGGTTCGTGTTGCCGCATCGTAGCGGATCCCGTCGAGAGTGACTCCGGAGCTGGCATAGAACTTTCGAGCGAGCATCGCGGTGATGATGGCGTCGCCAGAGAGATCTTCCGCGCCGACCATGACCCATCCTCGTCCGGGGGAAACGTCTTCTCCATGGTAGGTGTGGGCATCGTCCGAGGCAACGGCGAGGAGAGGGGGGGCTTTCATCTCGGCGATGCGGATGGTATTTGCGATATCCCAGATTTCTTCGACACCGGGACGAGTCTCGTCTCCAGTATGATGGACGGAGGGGTGCCCGTTGTAGACTTCGAAATAGGCTCCTTCCGCGACGTCGGCAAGATCTTCCGCGGTAAATGCCCATTGGAAATTGGGATGGTTCAGATGCGCCAGGATGGGGCGTTTTGACTTTTCGAAATGTTCCCCGATCGATCGCATGCTGAGATGCATTACTTCGCGGGTGGAACGAGCATCGTCTTTGACCGGCGGGATTGCTTCGTCGAGATTCAGGACGTTAATATGGATCGGCTTTTTCCCTCCGGAATTGGACATTTCCTCGGCAGGAAGCAGGTAGAATTCTCCCGGTTTCTCCAGAAGATCCCGACACTCCGCGAGAGTCTTGAGAACGATGCCTTCCATTCCCTCTCTGGTTTCTCGGTTCAGCCAATCCTTCCCAAACCGTTTTTCCGCCTTGGTCACTGCGTCCGGTCCGACCGCTTTCTGGCGCTTCCGGATCGACTCCAGGTCCAGCCATTTATCCCCAATCTGGAGAAGGTTGTGATCGGTCATTGCCACAAAATCGTAACCGTGAGAACGATACCAATCGAAAATCATTTCCGGGAAGTCGTTCCCGTCGCTCCAGAGAGAATGGGTATGGGTGTTCCCCTTAAACCAAAGTTTTGTATCGTAGTCCTGCGCAGCAAGGGGGAGCGCACTGAGGAGAATCAAGGGGATCAGCTTCATTTGCTGAAAGACTAGCAGCTTTCACGGGGGGAGAGCAAGCGGGCGAAATGGCTTGATCAGGGGTAGGGAGACTGCGATTCGTTGGTTTCAATCGATCTTTACGGAGGCAGGATCAAAATCGACGGGCGGATATTTCATGTCGAGATTTTTCAAGGTCTTGATCAGGATATCGGCTACTACCAAATCCCGGTACCATTTCCGGTTTGCGGGGATGACATACCAGGGCGCAGCGGCGGTACTCGTTTTGGAAAACACATCACTGTATGCCTCCATGAACTTCGGCCAGAGGGCGCGGTCTTCTAGATCGCTTGGGTTGAACTTCCAATGTTTTTCCGGATCATCGAGGCGGGCCTGAAGACGTTCTTTCTGTTCGTCGAGCGAGATGTTGAGGAAGAATTTGAGGACCGTCGTGCCTTCATCAGTGAGCATTTCCTCGAAGTGATTGATATGCCCGAATCGCCTTGACCAGATGGCTTTTGAAAAAATGTTTCGCACTCGTACTGCGAGGATGTCTTCGTAGTGGCTGCGATTGAAGATCACGACTTCCCCATTCCCAGGGACCTGCTGATGGACGCGCCAAAGGTAGTCGTGAGCGAGTTCGTGCGCTCCAGGACGTTTGAACGAGGTAACACGAACTCCCTGAGGATCCATTTTTTCAAAAACGCTGCGAATCGTGCCGTCCTTGCCCCCGGTGTCCATCGCCTGGAAGATGACGAGGAGTCGATGCTTCCCTTCGGCGTAGATCTGCGTCTGCAATTCGTCGATCTCTTTTGACATCGACTTCATGAGCTCTTTCCCCTCGTCTTTGGTCATCGGGAAGAGGGACATGTCGTCCGTCGGGAGGGCATTTGCATCCACGATTTGACCGGGGAGTATGCGATACGGGTGGTTTTGTAGAGCGGATGCTGGCATAGGGGCAGAGTAGAGTGGAGGATCTTTGCGGGCAAGCGGATAGCGAATCTGGGGCAAAATTCTCCAGTTAGACTAGTTCCGCCGCGATCGGATCAGCGAGCGCCTTCCCTGTTCGAGTGAGAAAGATCACACCGTCTTGTTCGCGGACGAGACCCTGTTCGATGAGAGACTCAAGAGGGTTGGGTCTCGGGAGCAACCCGGTCGGGATGCCTTTTGCCGTGCGAAGCTGCATCGCGATCGATTCGATGCGTCGATCTTCGGCGGTGAGGACTTCGATGTCGGTGCGAGTGTCGAGGCCCGATTGGCTCGCACGGACGTAGGCGGCAGTGTCGGGCAGCGTTTTCCAGCGGAGACCGTCCATTGTGGAGACGGCTCCTGGACCGAGTCCGAGGTAGTCGGCTCCGGCCCAATAGGCTTGGTTGTGTCGGGATTCGAATCCGGGTCGGGCGTAGTTGGAGATCTCGTAGTGGCGGTATCCTGCGGATTCCAGAAAATCGATGGACTGGTAGAAGAGATCCGCGTCGCGATCTTCATTGGTATCGAGTTCTCCCTTCCGGTGGCGGGTGAGAAATTCGGTGTCTTCTTCGTAGGTCAGATTGTAAGCGGAAAAATGGTTCGGTCCGAGCGAGACCGCCTGCTCCAGATCAGATTGCCAGTGGAAGGGGCTTTGACCTGGGATGGAGAACATGAGATCGATGCTGATGTTCTCAAATCCTGCTTCTCGAAGGGTCTCATAAGCCTCGATGGCGTCGATGGGGGAGTGATCGCGCCCCAGTGTTTTCAGAACTTCTGTCTGGAAGGATTGGATTCCGAGACTGATACGATCGGGGCCGAGGGCGCGGATTCGGCTAGCTTTTTTGAGATCAAACGTAGCGGGATTCGCCTCGACGGTCCACTCCTGCACGTGGGAAAGATCAAAAACCTCGCGGAGTCCGGTAATGAGGCGCTCGAGTAGCGACGCGCTCAGCAATGTTGGTGTGCCGCCCCCGAAATACACCGTCTCTGGAACGAGGGGTTTGCCGTCACTGCGCTTTTTCGCTTCAGCGAGTATCGCATCGACAAACTCGGCATTTGCGAGACGGCCTGGTTTGTGTTTGTAGAAACCACAATACGGACAGATATGGTGGCAAAAGGGAATGTGGAGGTAGAGGTGCAGGTCAGCCTCCTTCCTGGATCTCCCGAACGATGATGCTTGGACCGCGTGTCTCAACGACTTCGATGGGAGTTCCTTTCGTGATTAGTACTCCTTCAGACAGAACGTCGATTTTGTTCTCGCCGATATGGGCCTTTCCCGAAGGATATAGATCGGTCATCGCGATCCCGATTTGCCCGACCAAAGAAGGGCGTGTCTCCCGGGAAGGATCGATTCCCGCCTCGTTCCGTAACACGAGCTGACGGGTGAAGGGGAGTCGATGGAAAAATTTCATCCAGAGGGTGAGGACGACAAACCCGATGGCAACAAGGAGGACAAGGGAGATCGTCCCGGCGGTGGCCCCGTACTCCACGTAGGTGGCGATGACTGCACCGATGAGGCAGAGGGCACCGAGCACTCCGAGGAGTCCTCCGGGGAGCACTAGCTCGGCTAGAACGGCGAGGGTCCCGACGACTGCAAGAATGAGGATGGTAGTCATTCGTGTCGTTGTCGGAATTCCCTTACTTCCATTCAAGCTTTGCCACAGCAGGATTTGTATTTTTTGCCGCTCCCACAGGGGCACGGGTCGTTGCGGCCAACTTTGGGGAGTTCGCGGCGCAGTGGCGTTTTTGGAATCTGGATTTCCGGCATCTTTGGAGCCGGTGCTACCGTGGTATTACCCTCTGCGAGGACGTCGGGACGGCTCAACTGAATACTGCGGAGGACTCGGTTGTAGTCTTCGGGACGACTGGTAGTGGTACGGAAAAGATTGCTTAGGACTTCCGTCTTGATGCGATCCATGAGACCGACAAAAAGCTCGTAGGCGGAGTGTTTGTATTCTACGAGGGGGTCCTTCTGGGCATAACGATAGTTGCCGACCGACTCACGAAGGTTGTCCATCTCGTAGAGGTGCTCCTGCCACAGCTGATCGATGCTGTGGAGGATGACCCAGCGCTCCAGATCCTCGATTTTCTCGGGATTTTCGTGATTGGTTTTTACTTCGTAAGCGGCCTTGATCTGGTTGGTGAGAAACTCGAGATTTGCGTCGTCTGATCGATTTTCAAGCCCGGCGTCCGCTGCGGTCAAACCGAGCGGAAAGTGGGTATTTACAGTCTGCAGCAGGGCCTCGGGAATGAGGTTACCGGTTTCGAGATCGGTGCAATCGCTGACCAGAGAGGGGAGGGCGTCTTCGATGATCTCGACGATGAGGGCATGGGGATCCTCGGTCTGTAGCACTTCATTGCGGTAGCCGTAGACGACGCTGCGCTGGTTGTTCATGACGTCGTCATACTCGAGGATGTGCTTCCGGGAGAGGTAGTCCCGTGACTCCACTTTCTTCTGCGCATTCTCGACGGACTTGTTGAGCCAGGGATGTTCGAGTTCCTGACCTTCCTCGAGGCCGAAACGTTCCATCATCTTTGTCATACGCTCGGCGGCACCGAACTGCATCATGAGATCGTCTTCGAAACTCACGTAAAAAACCGATTTTCCGGGGTCCCCCTGCCGCGAGCAACGCCCGCGCAACTGACGGTCGACACGGCGGCTGCGGTGTCGCTCGGTCCCGATCACAAAAAGACCGCCCTTCTCTGCGATTCCTTCCCCCAGCTTAATGTCGGTGCCTCGACCGGCCATGTTCGTGGCGACGGTGACGGACCCGCTCTGGCCGGCTCGGGCTACGATTTCAGCCTCTTGGAGGTGAAATTTTGCGTTGAGGACGGAATGCGGAATTTTCTCTCGCTGGAGCATGCGGGCGAGGACTTCGGACGATTCCACGCTCGCTGTTCCGAGAAGAATGGGTTGCCCGGCTACGTGACGCTCTTTCACGAGGTCGATCACGGCTTTGTATTTTTCGCGCTGGGTTTTGAAGATTTTGTCGTTGAGATCGATCCGGGCAATCGGGCGATTGGTCGGGACGACCAGTACTTCGAGTTTGTAAATGTCGTGGAATTCAGCGGCTTCGGTTTCCGCTGTCCCTGTCATCCCTCCGAGTTTTTCATAGAGCCGGAAGTAATTCTGGATCGTGATCGTCGCATAGGTCTGCGTCTCGCCCTCGATCGTGACACCTTCTTTTGCTTCCACGGCCTGGTGAAGACCGTCCGACCAGCGTCGACCGGCCATTTTCCGACCGGTGTTCTCGTCAACGATCATGACCCTGTTTTCTTCGACGACGTAATGAACGTCCTTTTCGTAGAGGGTGTAGGCCTTCATCAGCTGAGAGATGGTGTGCATCTTTTCCGCCTGTGCTGCCATTTCTTGCTGCAGGGTCCGTTTTGCAGCTGCCTTCTGGCCATCGCTCATGGAGCCATTTCCGTCGATTTCAGAGAAGGACTCTGAAAGATCGGGCAGGACAAACGCGTTCGGATCGTCGGGACTCAGCAGTTGACGTCCTTTCTCGGTCAGTTCTGCCTCGTGGGCTTTCGGGTCGAGCGTGAAATAGAGCTCTTCCTTGAGTTCAAAGAGAGCTGTTTTTTGAGGGTCGCGGTAAAATTCGAGTTCGGCCTTTTCCACGGCGCGGCGCACATCGGTATTCTCCATCGCTCGCATCAGGGCGCGGTTGCGCGGCATGCCGAGTTTTACTTTGTAATAAATGGTCCCCGCCTCGGAGGTATCCCCTGCATCGAGCGCCTTCTTGGCTTCTTGGGCGAGGTCGTTGCAGAGTTGCGTTTGCTTGCGGTGTAGATTCAGGATTGCGGACTTGTAGAGGTCGAACTGTTGATCCTGCCGCACGGTGACGGGGCCGGAGATGATGAGCGGGGTGCGCGCCTCATCGATGAGAACGGAGTCCACTTCATCGATCAGTGAGAAGTAGTGATTCCGCTGCACCTGCTGCTCTGCCTCCTGCGCCATCCCATTGTCGCGCAGGTAGTCAAATCCGAATTCGCTAGCGGTCCCGTAGGTGATGTCCTGTCGGTATTGAGCACGGCGAATGTCTCCGCGTTGATCGTTTTGGATCACGCCTACCGTAAGACCGAGGTATTGGAAAAGGTGTCCCATCCACTCGGCATCCCGGCGGGCGAGGTAATCGTTCACGGTGATGACATGGACACCGAGACCGGTGAGGGCATTCAGAAACACCGGGAGCGTGGCGACGAGCGTTTTTCCCTCTCCGGTCGCCATCTCAGCAATCATGCCGCGGTGGAGACCGATGCCTCCGATCAACTGCACGTCAAAATGGATCATTTCCCACTTCACGGGATGATCGCAAACGATCCACTCGGTGCCGCAGAGGCGACGTGCGGCATTCTTCACGACCGCAAATGCTTCCGGCAGGATTTGCTCCAGATACGCAGAGCGGGCGGCTTTGAACTCTTCTTTCAGTTCCTGAAAGAGGTGCTGGGCATCAACGATGCGGGTGGCTACCGTTTCGGGATCGAGTCCCTCGACTTCCGCAGGTTTGATGAATTCGCCCGCTTTGCGAAATTCTATGGAAAGGGAGTCAAATCGCTCTGCCCAGTTTTGGAGAACTAGGAGATTGAGTTCCGGATCTCGGGATTTGAGAATACGATCGCTGTAAGTTTCGACATCGAGGCGATACCGGCTGAGGTGCTCTTTCCAGGCGGCGGTCTTTTCCTTGAGGGCTTCCTCCGGTCCGTTCTGAAGAGATTTCTCGATTTCGTTGATTTTGACAACAACAGGGGCAATCCCGCGAATCACGCGATTGTTTCTACTGCCGACGATGAGTTTCAGGAGCCATTTGACCATAGTAAAAGCGGGACGGGAAAATTAGGAAGTTCGAACCTTACTGCATCTCCGGCGATTTTCAGCGACTTTTCACCGCAATGATGGACCGATGATGGGAGAGAGGCTCAGGCGTGCCGTCGGATAAATTCGTCAGCAAGAGCCCGATAGGCGATCGCACCGCTACAGGTCGGGGCATAATCGATGATGGATTGGCCGTAGCTGGGGGCCTCTCCGAGGCGGATGTTCCTCGGAATGATCGTATCATAGGTCACTTCTGGGAAGTATTCTCGAACGTCATTGATCACCATTGTCGACAAATTCGTGCGGCTGTCGGCCATCGTCATGACAATCCCTTCGAGGACTACTTCTGCGTTAGCGCCCGAGTCTCGGATCTGTTGGTGGACCCCGACGATCTTGGAGAGTCCTTCCAGGCCGAAATACTCGCATTGAAGGGGAACGATCAGCTCATCCGCTGCCGCGAGAGCCGAGGTCATGAGGACTCCGAGAGAGGGCGGACAGTCGATCAGCATGTAATCGGCGGGATTTTTTGCTTTGAACGGGGCGAGGAGATTCCGCAAACGGACGAGATGGTCATCCTCTCTCGCCATTTCGATCTCGCAACCGGCGAGGTCCATGTCGCAAGGAATGAGGGATAGATTCGGATATTTTGTCTGAATGACCAGATCCGAGATGTCGCCACCGCCAATGAGAGCCTGATAAATGCTGGGGTTTTCACCGGCGACAAAATCGAGAGCACTCGTTGTGTTTGCCTGTGGATCAAGATCGAGGACGATTACCTTGATGCCCCGTTCGGCGAGGCAGGCCCCTAGATTGACCGAGGTGGTGGTCTTTCCGACGCCGCCTTTTTGGTTCGCTATGGCAATAATCTTCATGCTGATGTGGGAGATGGAAACGGGTGTGGAATCTTGACCTATCCTGATGAGGGTGAAAGGGAAATCCCTCCATGACACGAAAAAACCTCCGTGGCACTCTAGACGGAGTTCTTCGGTAGGCAAAATCCTTCCTTGCAAAGCGCGGTGTCGTTTGTTGTATTGCGAGATGTGAGGGGCAGTTGGGCCCGTCGATAAATGAGAGGGACGACCGTCCCGTTGCAGTTCTACCGTCATGTTGTCCTTCCGATCTGGCTTCTTTCTCTGTTTCTGGCTGATCACCGTGCTGCCGGTGGTGCTCGTCGCGCAAGAGGCACCAACGGTGGCTCCGAAGGTCGTGGAATCAGCGAAATCCGAGTCCTCGGAGAAAAAAGCGGCGAATTCCGCCCCTTTGGCACCAAAAATCTCGGCGAAAAAGCCAGAGGAAATTCGGATCGAGATGCTGGAGCGGCTCGCCGATTTGCTCTCGCATCGAATGCGGACCCTGAAGGAGCGAGAGACTGCTCTTTCTGCGCGGGAAGAGGCCCTCCACCTGCGGGAGAAAGAGGCACTCCATCGAGAGGATGCACTCCGATCGATGGAAGAGTTGATGGAAATGCGGGAAGACGTCGTCAAGCGGCGGGAAACGCTCCCTCCTCCCCAAACGTGGCAGGGCGCTCCGGCCCCGAATATTTTCGGGCGATATGCTGCGGTGCTCGATGGGGAAACGATGCAATTCTATTATAAAAAGGACGCGGACGCGAGAGTCCCCGTGGCAAGCACGCAGAAGTTGGTGACCGCGCTCGTGGTGTGTCAGGCAGGGGATCTCGACGGAATCGCCGAGGTGCCGCCGGAGGTCCTGAATGTCGAACCCACCGTCGTGGGGGTCAAACCGGGTGAAAAGTACACCCGGCGGCAGTTGCTCACGTCTTTACTCGTGAAGAGTGGGAATGATATCGCCGCAACTCTGGCAATCGACAACGCAGGCAGCATCGAAGCTTTTGCCGAAAAGATGAACTCCCTCGCCCGCCACATCGGGATGACGGACTCCCATTTTGTGAATCCTCACGGTCTCCCGGTCGAGGGGCAGTACTCCACCGCGCGGGATATCGCCATCGCCGCCTTCGAAGCCTACCAAATTCCTGACATCCGGAAGATGGTCGAG
>JAGPCC010000197.1 GCA_018058245.1 Verrucomicrobiales bacterium | reverse complement strand
GGTCTGGACCATCGCTACGAGCACAGTCACGCAGCTCGTGCGCATGAAGACTTTCTATTTCCTGCTCGCCTTTGCCCTGATCGTCGTCGCAGTCGGAAATCTGAATATCCCGGCAACTCCGGTGCAAGAACTCTCGATGATCAAAAAGGTCTCTTTCGGGGCGATGGATCTATTCGGCTGGCTCTTTGCGATCGTCGCGACAGCGCTTTTAATCCCTCGCGACCTCGAGGACCGCACTCTCTATACGATCCTTTCCAAACCAGTGCGGCGGATCGAATACCTCCTCGGGAAACTCTGTGGAGTCCTCCTCGTCGTCGGCACCTCTCTCCTCGCGATGTTCGTGCTCTGCTCGATCATGATCTACTCCCGCGAAAGCATTTTTGCCTATGCGGAGATGGACTCGATGGCCAGAAGTGGGAGCTACACGGAACACGAGGTTCTGGAGCAACTCGCGCTGATCCACCAACAGGGCCTGCGCCCCGAGCTTGCGATCGCCGTCCTCGCCTCGTTTTTCAAAGCATCCGTTGTCGCCGCAGTGACGATGTTCCTCTCGACCTTTGCCTCGAGTTCGCTCTTCACGATCATCGTCAGCATTTTGTTATTCCTGATCGGACATGCCCACACGATGGCTTCGAATTTCTGGCTCGACGAGTCCGGGAACAGCATTTTCATCCAGATGCTGGTCAAGGTGATCAAAATCCTGATTCCGAACTATCAGCTCTTTTCCTTCAGCGAAGGCATCGTCCAGGGCCAGGCGGTCATTGGCTCGCTGGTGTGGCAAATGGGGGGTCTCACGGCAGGGTATCTCGCCGTCTTCCTCCTGTTATCTCTCCTCGTTTTTGTGGACAAGGAATTCTAATCTCGTGAAACGTCTCTTCCAAAAGGTTCCCCGAATCGTACTCGTGCTGGCGGCACTTGCCGTTTTTGGGATAGTGCGAGCGCCACTGGAGGACGGCGTACGAGATCGTCTCGTTGCTGCGAACCTCCTCCTCCCGCCTCCCGCAAAAGGTGCCTTCGAACAGATGAGCCAGTCCGCCCTAATCGGCACGCTCGGCGGCCTGCGTTCTCTGGTCGCGACGTTTTTGACTTTGGAGGCCTACGATCATTTTAGCTCGAAGTCATGGGATCAGCTCCGACAGGCCTATCTTGTCATCACCAATCTGGAACCTCGCGAAGAGGCGAACTGGGTTGCGGTAATCTGGCATCTCGGGATCAATGCCACGGCAAACATGGAGATCGACGAGACGCTCCCGGCCTTCGAACGGAAACGACGTTTTAATGAATACGCCCTCCAGGCGATCGAAATGGCGGAAAAGGGCCTCGAACAGCTCCCGCAGTCGTCCGCGATTCGATTGCAACTCGCGGAGGTCTACCGGGAAAAATTGAAGGACAACTGCGCCGCGGCACGGGTCTACGGAGATACCATCGGACTCCCCGGTGCTCCCGGTTTTGTGCGGAGATTCCACGGATATTTCCTGGCCCGTTGCCCCGGGAAAGAGCAGGAAGCCTACGACTACCTCATGGGTCTTTATCGTGAGGGTGACGAGCAGCATCTCCCTACCTTGATTAAAGAGATCAAGAATATGGAGGAAAAACTTGGCATCCCGTCACCCCGCCGCATTCCTGACGGAGATCCCGACAGACCGAAAAAAACTCGGAAAAAACCGTCGAATGTTCTTCCGGGAGGAATTATCGTGCCCTAGAAAACTGCAATCAACGTGACTGAAAGACGTGCTTTTGCGTTCCCTGCGTTGCGAAAACTTTTAACTATGTTTAGTTCCGATTCCTCGAATCCAATAGAAACAGGAGCCTCGGGGCTTTTCAGGGAATGAAGTACGCCATTTTCGGAGACATCCACGCAAATCTCGAAGCCTTCCAGGCAGTCTTGGAAGATGCTGACCAGCAGGGGTGTACCGACCGGATCTGTGTCGGGGATATCGTGGGCTACGGAGCCAATCCCCGGGAATGCCTCGACATGGTCCGATCGATGGGATGCCCCGTCGTGAAAGGGAACCACGACGAAGAAGCGGTGCAGACATCCTCTCTCGACGGCCTCAATGCCCTCGCCCGGCAAGCCATGGAATGGACCCGCGAGCAGATGACTCCGGAAGATTGTGACTATCTAAAGAGCCTCAAACTCGTCCGTCAGGTACGCGATTTCACCATCGTACATGCCACCCTCGATACTCCAGGGGGCTGGACCTACGTGACGAACAAATTCGATGCGATGGCGAGTTTTAGCTATCAGTTCACGCAACTTTGCTTTTACGGCCACACCCACACGCCCAAAATTTACGTGAAGGGCGACAGCGTGGAACCCATCGAGGCAATGAACGTGCATCTCGAAATGGGGCGAAAATATTTCATCAACATCGGCAGCACCGGGCAGCCGCGCGACGGGATCTGGCTCTCGTCCTACGCAGTCTACGATGTCGAGAATCAAGAGGTGACGATTCGGCGGGTCGAATACGATATTCAGACGGCGCAGGACAAAATCATCGCCGCCGGTTTGCCGGAAATGCTGGCGCATCGCCTCTCACTCGGGAAGTAACTTGAATCTCAGAGACGTCGAGAGAATCCTGATCGTCAAACCGAGCTCGCTCGGAGATATTGTACACACGATTCCCGCCGTTGAGAGCCTCTCCCGGTCGGCTCCGCAGGCAAAGATCGATTGGCTTGCCAACACCGAATGGTGCCCGATTCTGGACGGCATCCCCTTTTTGCATGAGGTCATTCCGTTTCCCCGCCGGGAATTCAAGGGATTCTTCGGATTGTTCCGGGCTGCCCACTGGGCGGATCAGAAACTGCGTTTTTGCGGCTACGATCTCGTGATCGACTTTCAGGGTCTTTTCCGCAGCGCCTATCTCGCCGCAAGCACTAAAGCCAATCGTGTCGTCGGATTCGAACACTCACGGGAAGGAGCGGCCTTTTTTTACAATGAAAAAGCAATCGTCGAAAATTGGCACGGTCGCCACGCCGTGGATCGCAACCTTGATCTCGTCGCCTCTCTCGGAGTCGACGTGTCCTCTCCGACTTTTCTTTTTCCGGCGGGGGAGGAAGTCCGCGTGCTTCCGGACTTCCCGGTAGCTCCGGTGCTGCTCCACCCCTTTTCGCGTGGTCTCGGAAAATCGCTTTCCATTCCTGAAGTCAGAGAACTTTGTGAACAACTCGCCCCCCACCCAGTCCTCCTCGTCGGGATCCCGGAACAACCCCTCTCCGAAATGTGGCCGGGAAATGTCATCGATCTTCTCGGGAAAACCAACCTTCGGCAGTTGCTTCATCTCCTTCGGCTCGCTGCCTGGACAGTCAGTGTCGACAGTGGCCCGATGCATCTCGCGGCGGGAATTTCTGATCGGGTTCTCTCGATCCACACGTGGTCTAATCCAGCGATGGTTGGCCCTTGGAGAAAATCTTCGTGGATCTGGCGGGAATCCCGTCTCGTTCAGGTGGGTGATCTCGATCCTGATCGCTTTCCCGAGCAACGCGATCGACAGAAATTTCTCGCGGCGCAGTCCCGGATTCTTGCCCCCAACGACATCACTGCCCTGACCGACTTTCTTCACCGTGAGTTGAAGCAGGGAATCCCCTCATGAAAGACGTCTTCATCTACACAGACGGGTCTTCTCGCGGTAACCCCGGTCCCGGAGGGTACGGCGCAATCGTGCGCTACGGTTCCCATACCCGGGAGTTGGCGCAGGGATATGTCACGACAACAAACAATCGCATGGAGATCCTAGCGGCCATTGCAGGTCTCGAGATCCTCAAAGAACCCTGCCGGGTAACCGTATATTCCGACTCTCGGTATCTCGTCGACACGCAGACAAAGGGATGGGTCGAAGGATGGAAGAAGCTCGGTTGGCGAAAGAAGGACAAATCTGCCGTGAAAAATGTCGACCTCTGGATGCGCCTGGAGCGTGCTGCCGAAGGGCATCAGATCCTCTGGCAATGGGTCAAAGGCCACGCTGGCCACGAAATGAACGAACGATGCGACATCCTTGCAACCGAAGCCGCAGACGGCCTCCGAGGGGGGCTACTCCCTGACGAAGGATTTCAAAAATGAATTTGCTTTCTCCTCTACGGTATCAAGCTCGACCGGCCGATAAGCCCGTGACTTTCCTCCCCTCGAAATTTGCAGGACTCGCGATCATCGGGATGGTTCTGACCCTTTTCCCCTCGCACGAGGTGAAGGCCTGGGGTTCTGGTCACAACGATGTCATGCGCGAAGTCATCGAGCGACTCCCGGCCGATCTGCGCGGTACCTTCACTCCTGAAATGGTCCAGGAGGCGATTCAGCACCAGAGTCATTACCCCGACAACTTCGATCCCTTTCTCCCGGAAGACGTCGGTGATGCCACCGTGACCCGCCTCGTTGCAGCCGGAATCACCAAACGCTACGATCTGCACTCCGAACGCGGGATGGCGATGGCTTTCCTGATGCTGGTCGACGCCTTGAAGCAGGAAGATGCTGCCCACACGGCGCTCTGGATTGCCGCCTATTCCCATGTTGTCGCCGACATGGCCGCGTGCAATCATGATCCGCTGGTCCACACCGCCACCTACCAGTGGGCCGACTGGAAATTGAAACTGCCGAGCAGCGAAAACGATTACTCAAAACTCAGCCCCCTCCTTGACCTTGCCGGGACCGCCCACGATCCCGAGGGAGGTGAGGTCGCCTTCGAGGAAGCCATTGCCCGGCTCTCGCTCGTCGATCAGGGCGAGAAACCGGACGAACTCCTCCTCGAAATCATGCTCTATGGGCAGACCGGGGGCGATTTCTGCGCCCCACGTGGGGTTCGGGTTTTGGAAGGGGCGGTCGGTTGGATAGATCGGCAGGACCCTTCTGCACGGGAGATGCTCTGGCGAAATCTGGGGGAACTTGGTGCCTGGGCGGTGGTTCGGACTTTGCGCGACGTAGCGATCGCACGTCGCTACGCAAAATCGGATCAAAATATGGACCTGACTCCCGAACTCGAAGCAATCCACCGAGAGAATGTCACCCGCTTCCTCGCAGGACGAAGGATCGAAGACGACGCTCTTTTCGCCCCACTGCTCCGCGAGATCGATTCGACGAAAGGTCCCGTCACCGGCATCGTCTTCGAACCCTGCTGGGCCATGAACGGTGCCATGCTGGGATTCGCAGCGCGAGTCCCTTCCGCCGCCATCGCCCGCCACTGGCAACGGACCGGCAAGCCCTATACCGCCCTCGATCTTCGTAGAGCACTGGACGATGGTTTTCCCGCTCCCGAAATCATGCCACAACTCGTCATCGTTGCGGCCTCCTTTCACAGCTACCAGTCGCTCAAATCCGATGCTCTCGATCACCATCTCCAAGCCTACCTCGATGCGGGTGGCCGTGTCGTTTGGGTCTCGGGAACGACCCAGCCGCCGCAGGGCTCTTTTGCCAACTTTCGCTCCGCGATGCATCAGGAGAATACCAAGAGCAAGCTTCCCGTGTCCGACGAAGACTTCCTCGGCGCCCGAATCCAGCTCATCGGCATCGATCTTTCCACCGCTACCATCGCCCATCCCGCCGCGACGAAGGCAGGTTGGCACCAACCATTTTGCCCCTGGACCTTCCGTCTCGGCACCCGGACCGATCTTCGACCTCTCATCACGCTAGAAACAGCCAACAGTTCCCACCTTGTTGGAGTCGTCGATAGCGCAGGCAAGCGTGCCCTCCTTCCCCTCTACGCAGTTACCCCCTATCTCTTTGCCACCGAAGATCGCCCCCACTCTCCCCACGAGCCCTCCCTAAACTTGATCGGCGGCGGCCTTCTGGAGCGTGCATTAAAAGCGCTCGCCTTGAGCCAGTGAAACTGGCAGCGCTTCAATCTTCTGGGGTTTCACGAGTATTGAATTCAAGGTTCATCAACTCTGCGTTTCGCTGAGTTCTCGACTTTCGGACGCTGTAAGTCCAACAGGCTGCGAGATCGCCCTCATCCGCAGATTCTTGGGTGCCTTTCCAAAAATTGCGTCTCTTTAAGGCTTTGCATCGTATCGCTATTTAGTTATATTCTCATAAAATTATGTTTCTCGCTTCGATGATTCTGCTTCTGGTCATGCTCACACTGAGCTTCGTGACGCTTCTCGCCTTTTCCCAGGCGGCTGCAAACGGAGGATTTGAGAATCCACAGGCAACGGCAGAGTCCATCTTCGACGAGGCAGAACCGATTGGAGAGCCAACGGATCCGAATCTGATTAAGAAATATGACAGTTGAAATTCAATCCGAACCAGTGACACCTGACGAAGCAGAGCAAAGGAAGCAAGAAAGCATCGAGCGGCGTCTTGAAATCGACCGTGCTGCCCGATGGCCGGTGGGAATATTCATCGGATCGAGTTTGGTCTGGTTGCTTTTTGGTTCGCTCCTCGCGATCGCGGCATCGATCAAAATGCATGACCCCGAGTTCCTCGCAGACAACCCGTGGTTGACCTTCGGACGAGTCCGACCGGCGCACCTCAATACCGTCGCCTACGGGTGGCTGTCCACTGCAGGCATCGGAATTGGGCTTTGGATCCTCTCGCGACTTTGCCAAGTGCCGATCCGCGAGCAGCAATCCCTTACTCTCGCCGCTGTGTTGTGGAATCTGGGAAATGCGGTAGGTACTTGGGGCATCCTTCGGGGAGATTCTACGGCAGTAGAATGGCTCGAGTATCCGACCTACGCCGCGCCCTTCCTACTGATCTCCTTTACTTTTGTGATGCTGGCGGCATTCCGGATGATCCGAAACCGCCCTCCTGGACACATCTATATTTCGCAATGGTATATTATGGCTGGTTTCGTTTGGTTACCTGCCCTCTACTTTACCGCGCATGGGTTGTTGGTCCTGGCACCAGTGCAGGCCCCGGCCCAACCGCCTATCAACTGGTGGTATGCCCATAATGTACTCGGACTGTGGTTCACGCCCATCGGGTTGGCGGCCATTTACTATTTGATCCCAAAGATCATCGGAAAACCAATCCATTCCTACTACCTATCGATTATCGGGTTTTGGTCTCTGGCCTTCTTTTATGCGTGGAATGGAATGCACCACTTGATTGGTGGTCCCTACCCGGCGTGGCTGATTACCGTGTCGGTGGTAGCGAGCATCATGATGTTCATCCCGGTAATTACCGTGGCGATTAACCATCATATGACGATGGTGGGCAACTTTCGGGCGCTGCGATATTCGCCAACCCTCCGTTTCGTCGTTTTTGGAGCCATGTCCTACACTCTCGTGAGCTTTCAGGGATCGATCACTGCCATTCGTGAAGTAAACTATGTGACACACTTCACACACTATACGATCGCTCACTCTCACCTAGGGGCGTATGCGTTTGCCTCGATGGTGTACTTTGGTGCAATTTACTACATAATGCCCCGCTTGCTTGAGCGGGAATGGCCCTCACGCTGGCTGATTCGATTCCACTTCTGGCCTTCGGCGATTGGCATTTCAATCTATTTTTTCATTTTGAGCTGGGGTGGCATAGTACAAGGAATGGCAATGAACCTGAGTGACACGCCATTCATGGAGATCGTAGCGGCGACGATCCCTTATCTTAAGTGGCGGACCATCGGGGGCACCCTGATGACGATCGGTCACCTCTCGATTTTTATATCGTTCTTTTGGATGGTGTTTGATCGTCGTTATCGGGGGGCGGAACCCACTCTTTTCTCCACGAAGACTCCAGAGACTCCAGCTCCCCTCCCGTATCCATGAACAATCGATTTCGCTATATCTTTGTCGGTTTTCTGTTGACCTTTCTTTCCGCTTGGTGCGGACTGGTTCTACTGCCGGTCTGGGGATTAGGAAACTTCCAACAGGTTCCCGATCCCACCACCGGTGAGTTGATCCCGCCTATAATGAGCCCTCTCGAGGAACGTGGGCGCGACATCTACATCGCGAATGGATGCGTCTATTGCCACTCGCAGCAAGTTCACCCGAAGCGTGCTCGTAATGATGTTGAGCGGGGCTGGGGGCAACGCCGGACGATCGCCCACGACTACATGAATCAGGGAAAAGCGCAGATTGGCACCATGAGAACTGGCCCTGACCTCGCAAATATAGGCGTTCGAAATCCCTCAGCGGATTGGCAACTTCTCCACTTGTACGATCCGCAGATCACATCGCGCGGCTCGATCATGCCTCCGTTTCGTTTCTTATTTGAAAGGCGAGAGGTGGGTGCGGAAGGCCCCTCTCCTAAAGCTCTTCAGATCCCGAAGCAATTCTCCCCGCCGGAAGGTTATGACGTGGTCCCGACAGAGGAAGCGCTCGCGCTAGTAGCCTATTTGCAGTCCTTGAAACTCTCGCAGTACGAAGTTCCGAACGCGGAAGCGGCGAGAATAGACACTGAGATCGAATGAGTGAAGATACCCAACCATCAACTTCTGGAGCAGAAGAGGACTTCGACGTTCGCGAAGTGCATGGTCAAATCATCCGGGAAAAGGCGGAGCCACATGAAATGCTGCGAGCAGCTCCCGCCTGGCTGAAACACGGGATCTATGCTCCGTTGCTTGTATTTGGCTTGATCTATCTGATCAATGCTTCGGGAGGTTTCCACTGGAGTGAATACTATGAGGGAGCCCGCTCCACTCTGCGAGAAGCAGAGTCGGCGAAGATGCTCCCTTCGGGGAATGTTTCTCCGGTTACGGCCCCTGAAGGAGGCGGATCGCAAGTAGTCGATCTTGTTGCCCAAGGGGAACAGGTCTATCAAACCGTCTGCATTGCTTGTCATCAGGCTAACGGAGCAGGTCTCGCGGGAGCCTTCCCTCCGCTCGCGGGGTCCGATTGGGTCGCAGGGAACGAGCATAGGCTTGCGCTCATTGTGTTGCATGGGTTGATGGGTCCCATTGAAGTGAATGGGCAGCCTTGGAATTCCGTGATGCCACCTCTGGGCGCTACCCCATAAGCGCTAATATAAGGATTTGATCGAGGTGAATTTTCATAATAGGATTTTCGGCATGAACCCGCCGACGATCCTTGAAGAAAACTGGCAAACCCTGCTCGGGCTGCTGCCTTTCAACTGGC
>JAGPCC010000196.1 GCA_018058245.1 Verrucomicrobiales bacterium | reverse complement strand
TTCTCTGCCTGAATCCTCCCCATTTTTGGCTCCCCCGATCGGGTTCATCACCTTGGACAGGAGTTCAGGTCGGATCATCGAACCGGTTCGGTCCTTCCTGAGTTGTGCTTGCGAGTTTCGTAGTTTAAACGGGCGTCTCTCAGCCCCTCGATTCATTACCTCAGTACTATGACCTCTGCTGACTTCTTGACCATCACCCAACGCATTACTGCGCACGGCGCTGCCGCTTTCGCGACCGCGTGCGATCGAGATCTCCCCAGGTAAGAACGCAGTCCTCCTCCGCACAACCGCTGCATTTACCTCCACGACCAAACCACAGGGCTTCGCTGTGTTGTGCCAGCTCGCCCCGCCGTGTCGGCCTCGTATGCAGTTTTTGTTCATCGGCTCACGGATTTCGCCTAGCCTGCGTTGCTGGCTACGCCACCCTGCGGGCTGCCTTTCAGGCAGGCTATCTCCACTGCGCTCCGATTCCCACGGTCGGTCGCCCTTCCGCAGTTGGCTTCAGCTGGTGTTTTTCTTTCATGGTTTTATTCACAGGGGACTTGAACCCCTTTAGGACTGCGCCCATGCTGGGCACACGACGCGGCTGAGCAACCCGCTACCGCTGGCGAGTCGGAATGCCCCTCAACCCCTCAACCCCTCAACCCCTAAACAGCTAAACAGCTAAACACCTACCCCTTCCCAACCGGTTCGCGCACGGCGGGGAAACACCAGTTCCCCTTCACGGCGGCGAGGCGAAAGAGAACGATGACGGCGATTCCACAAAAAAGGGCGTAGCGTTCGGGGACGGCAAAGTGGATCAGCCCGAAATAGAGCCAGGCACCGGTGAAGGCGCAGGTGGCATTGAGCGGACTGGGTACAAAGAGGCTCGGCACCTCGTTGCAGATCACATCGCCGAGGACCCCGCCGAAGGTTCCGGTGATGACCCCCAGCAAAACGGCGACAAAAGGAGTGGTCCCGGCATCGAGGGCGTAGGCGGTTCCGGTGAGTGTGAAGAGGGCCATGCCGAGAGCGTCGGGTAGCAGCAGGAGCGGACGGAGGCGGCCGAGATGTTTGATGAGGAAACTGGAGAGTATCGCGATCGCAAACACGATGACAGGGTAGTGCGGGTTCCCGATCCAGAAAAGCGGGCTGCGATCGAGAAACAAATCGCGGAGAGTGCCTCCTCCAAACGCAACCGAAAATGCCACCGCGAAGACCCCCATTACGTCCATTCCTTTGCGGGACGCAAGCAGCACCCCGTAGATCGCCCCGACAACCACAGCGAGAAACTCAATGATGACGAGATAGGACATTTCGGAATATTTACGAGATCGAGACGAATCTAAACACGTGCAACGCTTTCTCAAAGGTAAGATTGCACCCTGTCGGATCATCCTGCACACCCTGTTCCCTTCCTTCGCTTTGCCTGAATTCGGGATCCCCTCCCCTGTGTTGCCGGAATTGGGGAAACCGACAAGATTGACTTTCCCCCTCCAAACCCTACACTTTGCGACTTCCAGTCGGCCCATCCCTGGTGCCGGACTTCTTTTTTCATGAAATCATCCCGTTTCTCCGTTCTACGCGCTTTCGCTCCCCTCGCCGTTGCAATCTTACTGGGTCTCTCCATCAGTATCGCCCAACAAGGCCCGGCACCGGGACCTCGTCTCGCGAATCCTGTCGCACCACCCGCTCCGGCAGCCGTGACAGGGAAGCTGGAAGCGGACATCCCGCCGCCAGAAGTCCAGACGGACATTTCGGAAATCGAGTTCGATGCGATCGTACGGGTGGATGTGGACACCAAGCAGCCAAACTACCGTGTCCCGTGGAATGTCGGTGGACTGAGCAGCGGCAATGGGACGGGATTCCTCGTCGGGCCGAACCGCTTTCTCACGAATGCGCACGTCGTGAGCGACAATCGCCTCATTTATATTAAAAAGGTGAGCGATCCGAAACCCTATCTCGCCCGGGTCGTGAACGTGGCGCATGATTGCGACCTTGCGCTGCTGGAGTTGGAGTCGGAAATTGATTTTGAAACGGGATTCAAAGGCGTAAAACCTCTCTTCATCGGTGGGATTCCAAAACTGAACACGACGGTGGTGGCGATTGGGTATCCGATCGGCGGGGATCGCATCTCGGTGACTCGCGGGATCGTCTCGCGGATCGACTTCCGGGCCTACAGTCACTCGGGAGTCGACAACCACCTCGCGATCCAGATCGACGCGGCGATCAATCCGGGAAACTCGGGTGGCCCGGTCTTGCAGAACAATCAGGTCGTAGGAGTGGCATTCCAGGGGTACAGCGGCAATGTCGCGCAAAACACCGGGTATATGATACCGGTCCCGGTGATCGCACGTTTCCTCAAGGATACCGAGGACGGCAAGTATGATCACTATGTAGACATGGCAGCGAGCATGCTGAATATCCTGAACCCGGCGCAGCGACGCGCCCTCGATCTGCCAAATGACGGGATCGGTGTGATGGTCGCAGATGCGGACGCGGCGGGGTCTGCGGGTGGGGTTCTGGAGACAAAAGACGTGCTCCTCTCGATCGATGGGCATCCCATCGCATCGGACGGTTTTATCGAGATCGACGGAGAGCGCGTCGATTTGAACGAGATCATCGAACGGAAATTTGCGGGTGATACGGTGGATCTCGAGGTATGGCGTGACGGTGCCCTCAAGCAAATGTCGATCACCCTGAAGCGTTTTCTCCCCTATTTGATCCAAGCAGAGCAATATGACAAGCAGCCGAATTTTGTGCTCTATGCCGGGCTCCAATTCCAGCCCCTCGACCGGAACATGATGCAGGCGCACAATATCACGGACCTCGACACTCGCTATTTCTACAGCTTTTACGCCCAGGACGAGATTTACAAAGAGCGCCCTCAGGTGATCGTGCTCACGGAAGTTCTCCCTGACTCGACGAACACGCACCTGCAGCCGTTCGTTCACCGTGTCATCGACTCGATCAATGGCAAAAAGATCGCCCTCCTTCAGGATGTCTATGACGCATTCCATGGCGACTTCCACGAAGAAGGGCACGAGGCCTACCACGTCGTACGATTGCATAACGAGGAGCGACCACTCGTGTTGAAACGATCCGATGCAGCGGTTGCGCATGATCGCATCAAGGCCCAGTACAATGTGAGCAGTGACCACTTTATTGAGCGCCCGGAGATCCTCGATCTAAAAGATCTCATCCAACCGGAGAAGGCGAAACCGGAAACGGAATCTACTACTGACACGGAGAAAAAGGAGGTCCCGAAAGCCAAGGAGAAACTACCGGAACCCGCTCGAAAAGCCGCCTGATCCTGACTTTCCGGGAAATCCCCTCCCTATTTACCCCCAAATCACTTTTGTATCTGATGTCCTTCCCCGCCTTTCGCCTCACCCCTCTCCTCGCCGCATTTTTCCTGCTTGCGATCTCGCCTCCCGCCTTCGCGCAGAAGACAAAAGCAAGTCCGGAGAAATCTATCGTTCGCGTCAACGCGACTTTGCAGGATTACTCGTTCATCCGGCCCTGGGAAAAGGGGGCTCCGACTCCCCGCCGGGGTTTGGGGGCTGTCCTCGAGGGCAATCGAGTCCTTGTCACCGCAGAAATGTGTGTCAACTCTACATTTCTAGAGTTGGAGCATCCGTCGAGCGGTGCCAGTGTCCCCGCCCGGATTGCCGGGATCGACTACGAGGCGAATCTCGCGGTTCTGGAGGCCGCTGATACCAATTCAAAAGTCTTTGAAGACCTCGTGCCACTCGAAATCGATGAATCGGTCGCCGCTGGGGATACGCTGCATGTCTGGCAGGTCGAAGACAACGGCGACGGGGTCTCTACGGAGGTGGATGTCTTGCGGGTGGATGTCGGACGTTATTTCATTCCTGGCTCGGTCTTCCTGCAATACCAGGTGAAGGGATCGCTTCAGGCACGAGTCAACAGCTTCACCCTCCCGGTCGTCAAGGACGGCAAGCTCGTCGGGATGCTGCTCAGTTATTCTTCAAAAGAGCAGACCGCCGGGGTCCTCCCGAGTCCCGTCATCAATGCCTTTCTCGCTGACCTCAAAGACGGTAACTACGCAGGATTCCCAAATCTCGGGGTCGGTTTCGCACAGACTCTCGATGAGACTCTCCGCGATTTCACCGGGATCTCGGACCGCGATGGGGGAATTTTTGTAAGGGAACTCGCCAAAGGCGGATCAGCCGACAAAGCAGGAGTGAAAACCGGCGACATCATTCTGTCGATCGCCGGCCACCCGATAGATTCCCGTGGCAATTACACCCATCCGAAATATGGGAAACTCAGTTTCTCCCATCTCGTCCGCGGCGGCGCCAAAGTCGGTGATGTCGTGAAATTGGAAGTCGTCCGGGAAGGGAAACCGTTGACCATTGAGGTGACTTTGTTGCGAAAATTTGCCACAGACTACCTGATCGATCCCTACATGTTCGACCGGGGGCCAAAGTATCTGATCTTTGGCGGACTGATTTTTGAAGAACTCACCCTCCCCTATCTCGAAAGCTGGGGTGACGAGTGGACGACTCGCGCTCCTTTTAATCTCGTCCACGCAAACGCGAATCCCCATCGCTACGAGGAGGAAGGTCGTGACAAGTTGGTCTTTCTCAGCAATGTCCTAAAGACGCCAAGCACCTTGGGTTATGAGGGCATCAATTCTGTCGTGGTGGATCAAGTGAATGGAAAACCAATCCGGAATATCCGCGATCTTGCCAAGGCCTTCTCGGATGTCCCGGCAGACGCGCTCCACACGATCGAATTCGAGAGCTATCCCAAGGTGATCTACGTCGATGACCGAGCCTCGCGAGCGATCAATCAACAACTCATCCAATACGGAATCGGTCAACTGGAGCGACTGGAGTAACCGTCCGACGGCATTGGGAAATTGCAAAAACCTGTCATTGAGCACCCGATGTATTTTTCCGGTCAGACACAACAGCGCCGGGCAGGAGACAGTTGACGAGGAAATCGGGAGCCGTCACTTGTTTCCGGAACAAAAGGCGTCTAAATTCGCCACTTTCCCCTAAAAGGCCCCTGCCCATGCCGAAAGTCTTTCTCAGAACCTTTGGATGTCAAATGAACGAGCGCGATTCCGAACAGGTCGCGCAAATGTTTGTTGAACGCGGTTTTACGGTCACGCCTCAGGCGGACGACGCGGATGTCGTATTGATGAACACCTGTTCCGTTCGGGACCAGGCCGAGCAAAAGGCTCTTGGAAACATGCGCCACCTCGGCAAACACCGAAAAAATAATCCCAATATCGTCTTCGGAATGATGGGATGCATGGCACAGAGTCGCGGGGAACAACTCCTGAAAGAAGTCCCCCATCTCGATCTGGTCGCCGGGACGCAGAAATATCACCGCGTCGTCGATCATTGTGTCGATTTGATGAAGAGGAAAGAAGAAGCGCAGATGGACAATCTCCGGCTCCCCATCATCGATATCGACGAGGAGGAAGCATCGCAGAACACGATCCGTGATCACATCGTAAAGGAACACGGCGTGAGCGAGTTTGTCTCCATCATGCAGGGATGCAACATGAAGTGTACGTTCTGCATCGTTCCCTTCACCCGCGGACCGGAACGCGCCCGCCCGATCTTGGAAATCGTAGAAGAATGCCGCCGCCTTGCGGATCAGGGGGTCCGGGAAGTGACCCTGCTCGGACAGATCGTGAATCTCTACGGTCGTCACGAGTTCCCCAAGTTGGACGGGAAAAGCCCCTTCGTTCAGCTGCTCGAGGCAGTTCACGAGATCGAGGACATCAAACGGATCCGCTTTACGTCACCCCATCCGATCGGATACAAGGAGGATGTCATTCAGGCATTCACCTACCTTCCGAAGTTGGTTGATCATGTCCATTTCCCGATGCAGTCCGGCTCGAACCGCATCTTGAAACGTATGCACCGCCCCTACAAGGCAGAGCGATTCATCGAAATCTGCGAGCAGATGAAAGTGGCACGTCCCGGCATCGCCATTTCCACCGACATCATCGTGGGATTTCCTGGGGAGACGGAAGAGGACTACCTCGAGACCAAAAAAGCGGTCGAATATCTCCAGTTCGATCAAGCCTATGTCTTCCGCTATTCCCAGCGAAAAGACACCCCAGCGGCGGAGATGGAAGGACAGCTCCCCGAGCGCATCAAGGAAGAGCGAAACCAGGATCTGCTCGCGCTCGTCGATGAGATCGTGGAGCGGAAAAACCACGCCCATGTCGGCCAGACGCACGAAGTCCTCTGCGAAGGACCGAGTCGATACAACAAAGAGCGACTCTCGGGACGGACCCGGACAAACCGCATCGTCATCTTCGATGGAGACGCTGATCGCATGTCGGGACATCTCTTTGATGTGAAGATTGACGAGTGCTCGGGCCACACGCTCTACGGCGATCCGGTCTTGCAATCGGTCGAATCAGTCGGAGTCTGAGCCACTTTTTTCATGCAGGCGATTTACGATTTTCTCTACGAACCCGGCATCCCGCTGAAGTGGATGGGCATCCTCATCGGAGTGTTTCTGATTTCGAGCCATGCCATGGCCCTACTCAAGCCAGACTTGGTGAAACCTTGGTTGAAGAAATTTCCAAGGAACGAGAAAATCGGAATTATTCTGGTAATTATCGCCTTCGCCTGGACCCTCATCATTTGGTCCGGCATGGATCTTCAAGAGTTTTTCAAGATCGAAAGGACCGTCCAACTCATACTTATCGCAGGGTGCATTGGGGTGATCGTTTATGTGAAAGAGTTCCTAGCCGTTCGTGCTCTCGGATTCCTCATGATCCTTGCGGCGGCCCCAATTCTCGACTCGGCGTTTTTGAAGGAACCGCAGACCCGACTCCTCATCGTCGCGCTTGCCTATGCCATCGCGCTCAAAGGAATGTTCTGGGTCGGGATGCCCTATCTCTTGCGTGACCAGATCAACTGGGTCCTTGCGAAAGACAAGCGTTTCACGATCGGTGCGATTTTGGGAGTCGTTTACGGTTTGGTTGTTTTGATCTGCGCGGTTGTTCTTTGGTAGGGGTGGCGGTTGGGATTAAGGATTAAGGATTAAGGATTAAGGATTAAGGATTAAGGATTAAGGATTAAGGATTAAGGATTAAGGATTAAGGATTAAGGATTAAGGATTAAGGATTAAGATTATTCGGGGGTGAATTCTGGTGGGATTTTTCTTTGCTCTCGGCGCGTTCTTGGCGACAATTCGAGCGATATGTCTAGGCCTTTTATTCACGACGACTTCATGCTGCAATCCCCAGCGGCGAGGGAGCTTTACCACCAGTTTGCAAAAGACGAGCCGATCCTTGATTTCCACAATCATCTCCCACCGAACGAGATTGCGGCGAATCGGTCTTTCGAGACTCTCTACGACATCTGGCTCGCTGGTGATCACTACAAATGGCGCGGAATGCGGGCGAACGGGATTCCGGAAGAGCGCATCACGGGAAGTGCATCCCCTCGCGACAAGTTCGATGCCTGGGCCGAGACGGTCCCGCACACTTTGCGTAATGCGCTCTACCACTGGACGCATCTGGAACTGGCGCGCTATTTCGAATTCGACGAGCTTTTCTCCCCCGCCACGGCAGACGAGGTTTGGGAAAAGGGAAATGTCATGCTCGCCCGCCCTGAATATTCCTGTCGTGGTCTCCTCGAAAGGAGCAAGGTACGGGCGCTCTGCACGACTGACGATCCGACCCACAGCTTGGAGCATCACCAGGCCATCGCAAAGGATCCGACGATCCAATGCCGCGTTTACCCGACCTTCCGGCCCGACCCTGCGCTTTGGGTTCACGATGCAGATTCGTTCAACGTCTACGTCGACAAACTCAGTCAAGTAAGTGGGAACGATTGTGCGAATCTTGCTGGTTTTTGCGATGCGATCCGCTCGCGCCATGATTTTTTCCACTCTCTCGGAGGCCGCCTCTCCGATCACGGTCTCCACCACCTCTTTGATGTCGATTGCTCGCAGGAGCAGGCCTCCGCAATTTTCGACAAAGTCCGCACCGGCCAATCGGCGAATGCGGTAGAGACGGAAGCCTTTGGCGCGTATTTGATGCTCTTTTTCGGAGAATTGAACACATCGCGCAACTGGACGATGCAGCTGCACATCGGGGCCGAGCGTAACAACAGTCAGAGGCTTTTTGAAAAAATCGGTCGCGACGTCGGTTGTGATTCGATGGCGGATGGGAACCATGCCGCCGCTGTTCGTCGTTATCTCAACACTCTCGATCAGCGGGGTCACCTTCCGAAAGTGATGCTCTACAATCTGAACCCGAAAGACAACTACGCCCTTTCGGCGATGCTCGGAAACTTCCTCGAAGCAAAACCAGGCGATCCTCCCTGTCGCCTCCAACTCGGCACCGCATGGTGGTTCATGGACACAAAGGAAGGAATGGAGTGGCAGATCAATGCCTTTTCGAACACGAGTCTTCTTTCCCGTTTCAACGGGATGCTGACTGACTCGCGCAGTTTCCTCTCCTTCACTCGACACGAATATTTCCGCCGCATTCTCTGTAATCTACTAGGAACGGACATGGAAAACGGAGAGATCCCACGAGATCTCGAAATGGTCGGTGATATGGTTCGCCGTATCTGTTTCCAGAACTCCGCCGAATTTTTCGGACTGGAAATGCCGTGAGCGAATCTACTCAAATCCGCTACGATGCCGTCATCCTCGGAGGCGGCGTCGCCGCATTGTGGACCGCGAATGCACTGAAGGGCGCAGGACGATCCGTCTTGATTTTGACCAACTCCGCTCTCGGCGAAGGACAATCTCTCGCGGCTCAGGGAGTGATCCACGGGGGCTTGAAATACGCAGTCGGAGGGAAACTGACCGATTCGTCTGAGGCACTCGCCGCCATGCCCGCACGGTGGCTTGCGGCGATGAGGGGCGAGGGCCCTATCGATCTGAGCGGGGCGACACTACTCAGTGATCACCAGCTGATGTGGAGTCTTCCCGGTGTGATGAGTCAGGTCGTTAGTTTTTTCGGAAGCAAGGCACTGCGAGGTCGTTCTGCAGCCATTGCCCGGGAGGAATATCCCGCCGT
>JAGPCC010000424.1 GCA_018058245.1 Verrucomicrobiales bacterium | reverse complement strand
GGATTTGCACTTGAAGGTTGTAACTGACACCTGTCTTTGGATCGGCCCAAAAGTTCGCTACGGTGAACCGACTGGATGTCGTTGCCGTGACCAGCGATTTGGTAACGTCCTCGACGGTGACACCTAGGAGACCGGCCCGTTCCCGGTCGATCTCGACTTTCACGGTGGGGAAATCGAGCGTCTGTGCGATCTGCACATCCCGCAGCGCGGGCTCCTCCTGGAGTCGCTTGAGAATCTTTTCCGCGTGGCGTTTGCTGTCGTCCAGACTAGGACCGCTCACCGCCACTTCGAGAGGGGTAGGGGAGCCGAAACTCATCACTCGGCTCACGATATCCTGCGGCTCAAAGGAAATTCGCACGTCGGGCAATTCCGACTTCAGCACTTTCCGGAGTCGTTCCTTCAGCTCCGCGATGTGGACTTCCGTTTCCGCCTGAAGCTGGACGGCGAGCCAGCCTTCTTCGGGACCACCGTTCCAGAGGTGTACGAGATTGACGGGAAAACTCGAATTGTGTACCCCCACCATCCCGATGGAAATCGATACGGAGTCTTTCCCGCCCGCTTCTCGGGTGATCGTGGCGAGAATTTTCTGAGCAATGCCTTCGGTCACGGCGACCTGTGTTCCACTCGGTGCGCGGAAGCGAATGGCGAATTGTCCGACATCTGTTTTCGGGAAAATCTCCGAACCGAGTCGAGGTCCGAGGAGGATCACAACGAGAAAAGTGACCACCAAATAGAGAGGCATCACGATCCAACGGGCCGAAACGAAAAGGCTCACGATCCCTCGATACAAACCAGTCATCAGGCCGGGACCCTTGTCGTGGTCCGTCTCTTTTCGCTTTTTCGGTAGAAGCCAGACGCACAGCACGGGGACAAGAGTGCTGGAAAGAAAAAACGAAGCAGCCATCGAAAATCCGACGGCAAGGGAAAGCGGGACAAAGAGGGCCTTTGCGGCACCTTCCATAAAAAACGCTGGGATAAAGACCGCGAGGATACAGAGCATCGCCAGCAAACGGGGCAGGGTAGTCTCATCGGTCCCATTGAGCGCTGCTCGGGCCAGCGAACTGCCGCGAGCAAGATGGGAGTGGATATTCTCGACGGTGACGGTCGCCTCATCGACGAGGATACCGACTGCCAGAGCCATACCACCGAGTGTCATGAGGTGAATGCTCTGCCCCGTGAGCCATAACCCGAGACTGGCAGCGAGGAGTGACAGAGGGATATTGATGGCAACGATGAGGGCTGTTCGCAGGTCTCTGAGGAACAGCAAGACCATCAGACCGGTTAAAATGGCACCGAGCCCTCCCTCGTGCAGCAAATCGCTAATCGAATGATTTACAACGGGCGTCTGATCAAATTCGAAGCTGACACGGATGCCCTCTGGAAGGAGTTTTTGAAATTCTGGGAGGCTTTCCCGGACTTTGGCCACCACGGCGAGTGTCGACGCCTCGGCCCGTTTCGTAACTGGTAGATAGACCGTCCGGTTCCCGTTGGCGAGTGCAAAAGCAGTCGTGGTGTCTGCTCCGTCGCTGACAGTAGCAACGTCCCGGACAAAAACGGCCCCTTCGGAGGTGCTCCGGAGGGGGATTTTTTCCAAATCCTTGATGTTCGTCACGATCGCGTTGGACGGGACGATAGGGTAGAGCCCGTTGAGATTGATGTTTCCCGAAGGGCTGATGGGATTGCCTTTGGCGAGAGCTTGAACGATTTCATCGGGAGAAAGATTGTACGAGCGCATCCGATCCGGGTCGACCTTGACGACGATGGCACGGGAACTGCCACCAAACGGGGGCGGAGCAGAGACCCCTGGAAGAGTCGCAAAGGCTGGTCGAACCCGGTTCAGCGCCTGATCTTGCATCTGATTCAGAGTGATATTCGGATCGTCCGTGGAAAAGACAAGATGACCCACCGCGACACTTCCGGCGTCGAAACGCATGATGAACGGGGCCACCGTCCCGGGCGGCATGAACGCGCGGGAGCGGTTCACTTGCGCCACCGTTTCGGACATTGCCTGACTCATGTCCGTCCCGGGATGGAACTGGAGCTTCATAATCGAAGCGCCCTGGATCGTTTTTGACTCGACATGCTCGATCCCGCCGATGTAGAGAAAGTGGTATTCGTAGCGGTAGGTCAGGTATCCCTCCATCTGCGCTGGATCCATGCCTCCGTACGGCTGCGCTACATAAATGGTCGGAACTCCGAGGGAAGGAAAGATATCCCGGGGCATCTTTTGCAAGCCCAAAACTGCCGCCAGTGACACAGCGATCGCCACGACGATCACCGTCCAGGGGTGGCGCAGGGCAAATCGGGCAGCTGACATAAAGGCGGAGGGCTTCGGAACAGGAGCGTGGGGAGAAAAATGCTCGGCACCCTAGTAAAAGAGGGAAGACCAACTCGCAAGGCGAATCTCGCAAGGCGAATCTCGCAAGGCGAATCTCGGAATGAGAGAGGTGCCGATTGTCTCGTTGCCGTGGAAAGAAAAGGGCGTCTGCGGGCGGGTCACCTACCAGCTGATGCGGATACCAGAGGAAAGGCCCCAACCGTCGTAGTTTCCGCCGTCAGAGGCGATATCCTCTGCGGAGGTGTATTGCACTCCCGTCTGCCACTTCAAATTGTGCTCGCAGA